>DAOWBJ010000261.1 GCA_030634125.1 Victivallales bacterium | reverse complement strand
ATCTCCGCAAATATTCAGCCTTCCGAACTGGCAAAAATAGCCTTTGCTCTTTATTTGTCAAAATTCTGCGCTGCCAATATGCGCTATATTAATGAAATTTTCAGACCTAAATCACTATTATTTTTCGGAGTGTGCGGCACGATGATTGCTTTAGTGCTCGTCGGAAAAGACCTGGGGACTACTTTACTTTTAGTTTCTGTAATGGCTATTGTCCTTTTTGTTACCGGATTGCGTTTGCGCTGGCTGGTGCCTCCGGCTGTGGTGTTTCTGTCTTTGCTTTTCTGGCTGATAAAATGTTTTGACCCGGAGCGTCTATCCCGCCTGACCTCATTTGCGGATCCTGAATCCTGTCGTTCAGAAGGCGGTTATCAATTGTGGAATTCCCTGCTGGCTTTCGGTTCCGGCAGTTGGTTCGGAATCGGCTTCGGCGAAAGCCGTTTGAAGGCAAAATATCTTCCTGAAGCACATACTGATTTTATTTTATCAATCGTCGGCGAGGAACTTGGATTAATTGCCTTGTCGCTGGTGATTCTGGCATATTTAGCTTTTGCGTGGTTTGCTTTGAAAATAAGCTTAAATTCGCGTACCCGGCAGGGAACTTTGCTGGGCTTGGCTCTTACGAGCATAATTATCCTGCAGGCAATCATCAATATTGGTGTTGTCTGCGGAGCTTTCCCCACCAAGGGAATGCCGGCGCCGTTTATCAGTTACGGCGGCAGTAATCTGGTAATGGTTTTGACCTCCGTTGGTTTATTAATGAGTATCGCCGCTGAAACTGCTTCGCGCGGTTTCCATGAGGAGTTACTTGAATCCATAAAAACAACAGTACTATTCTGGAAGAAAAAATCGTGAAAAAAATCACAAAATTAAAAAATCTAGCTATTACCTGCGGCGGAACGGGAGGGCATTTTCTTCCCGGTTTGACTATCGCGCGTCATTTTGTCGGACGTTACAACAAAGTTTTGATGATTCTGGGCGGCAAAAATGTCGAGAGTCAGGGCGACACCGCTGAAGGTTTTTCTCTGAATGTTTTAAAACTCAAAGCAATGCCCGCGCCAAAACTGATACTTCCTTTTTTCCGTTTTATTTATGGAACCATCCGGGGTACAATCGCTTCGATAAAAGTGATGCGCAAATTCAGACCGGACGCTTTACTGGCTATGGGCAGTTTCGCCTCAATGCCGCCGGTTTTGGCCGCCAAAATACTGGGAATCCCGATTTTTCTCCATGACGGCAATGCCAGAGTCGGCAAAGCTAATCGTTTTTTCAGTTCATGGGCGCGCCTCATGGGAACGGCTTTCCCGCCGATTAACGGCGAAAAGATAAAATGTCCACACGAATATATCGGCATGCCTGTACGCCCGGAATTAGATTATCAGCCAATGGAAAAAGACAAAGCGATAGAAAAAATAAATGCTCTTTTTAATTTGGATTTCAAGCCGGATTTGCCAACTCTTTTAATTTTCGGCGGCAGTCAGGGCGCGCAGATTTTTAATGAAACTTTTCCGCAAATGATGTTAAATTGCGGTCGCACTGATTTTCAGGTATTACATTTGACCGGCGAAGGTAAATTCGACAGCGTTAAAGCAACTTACGAAGCTGCAAAGTTTCCAGTTTTGTGTTTGCCGACAACTTCCGGCATGCATTGGTTTTATCAAGCCGCGGATGCCGTAGTATGCCGTTCAGGCGGCAGTACCTCGACTGAGCTATGTATATTCGGCAAATTCGCGTTCCTTATCCCCTACCCTTTCGCAGCGGAAAAACACCAGGACGACAATGCGCGTTTCATGGTCAGCACCGGAGCGGCGGAGATACTTGACAACAGTGAATGTTCAATCGAAAAAACAAATGAACTTCTCAATCGCTGGCTGGCTGATCCAGCCGCTTACGTCGCGCGCGGCAAACAAGCCGTGGATTACGCCAAACCCGATGCCGCGGACGACATGCTCTGGCTAATCGATTCTCTTATATAATTGAAAATTGAAAGTTGATAATTGAAAATTAATTAGTAGAAAGGTATTATTATGAATAAAATCCAATTTGGTTCCCGGAGCGGATTGAAAGTTAATCCAGTCAGTATCGGTGCTATGCGTCTTCCTGATGATGTAATCGATTCTGTTGAACTCATTAGAAACGCCATTGATAATGGATTAGTTTATATTGACACCTGCAGGTGCTACGGTGAATCTGAATTCAAAATGGCAAGAGCCCTTAAAGACGGCTATCGCGAAAAAGTAATCCTGTCGACCAAATCCTCGCCGTGGAACAAGAAAATCCAGGATTCCGACGATGGCACAGCAGACTCAATCGTCAGGCGTATTGAAGAATCATTAGTCAGACTTGATGTCGATCATCTGGATTTCTATCAAATCTGGAGCCTGTTTAACGAAGAAAACTGGAAAATGGCGACACGTAAAGGCGGCATGCTTGACGGCATAAAAAAAGCCCGCGATATGGGACTGGTCAAGCACATCGGGATTACCACCCATGAAAAACCCGAAGACATAATCAGACATTTACCCGAAGCCGGCTGGATCGAATCCATACTGCTAAGCTACAATCTTATGCAGCGTGACTACGAACCGGTTATCGCCAAAGCCCATGAACTCGGCATAGGCACTATCGTCATGAATCCCTGCGGCGGCGGCAAATTTGCCGGGCATAGCGACGTTTTGATGAAAATTGCCAGAGCCGTCAATGCCGTCAGCGTACCCGATCTGGCTATCCGCTATGTGAATTCCAATCCGAATATCGACACCATGCTCTGCGGTATAGGCAAAAAACAGGATGTCAGCGACACTGTCACGTCGGTCGAACGCGAAAAATTCACCCCCGAACAAATTGAGTTCATAAATAAATCATTCGACGATCTTTCAAAAGAAAAATTCTGCACCGGCTGTAATTACTGCATGCCCTGTCCGGCCGGCATAAATATCCCCGGCATCCTCAATCTGGTTTACGAAGACCGCGTATTAGGATTTAAAGAAACTGCCATAAAACAATACAACAGCCCATGGATAGTCAAAGTCAAAGCCGACGCCTGCACAAAATGCGGTCAATGCGAAACCAAATGCACTCAGAAAATAAAAATAATCAAAGAACTCCAAGCCGCGCACAAAAAATATAATTCATGATTTTTCATTTCTCACGTGATATTTTGATTTTGGTTGCGTACTATTAATAAATGGTTCGTTACTACTCAGGTACTTTAGGTGATATTAATAGAAGCAAAAAAAAAGAGGATTTGATTGTAAAACAAGAAACAAGACATGATTTGAGGTGACAATGTAATCCAATATATCAATATTGTATTTCTTCTGCATTTCAAAAAGCAAGTTCAAATAAATATTACGATGCTTGGCAAACTTGAATAAGAATCTGCGCTCATGGCATTTATGTGTTATGTGATAACAAGCATTATTAATCCAGTTGTGTCTTCTT
>DAOWBJ010000201.1 GCA_030634125.1 Victivallales bacterium | reverse complement strand
TTGGCACCAACGCAGGCTAAAACGACGTATCCCTCAACCAGGAGTTTATCGTTATGCCATACTTCAGTAGCAATCTCCAGGCGAACGCCGCGAGCCTCTTTGAAATATGAACGGAAAGTCAGCAGCTTGTCATAAGTTGCGGAAGCGCGATATTTGCAAACCGCTTCGGCAACCGGCAAAAAATATCCCTGCCGCTCCAGTTCGCTATAGGGTAAACCCGCGTCTCGAAGCATTTCGGTACGGCTGCGTTCAAAATAAGTTAAATAATTAGCGTAATAAACAACGCTCATCTGGTCAGTATCAGCATATGGTACACGATAAGTCATTTCATGAGCACTCATTATTCACTCTCCGGGCTAAATAATCAATTACTTCGTTAATAGTCATTTGAGTAGTATCAACAATTTCCGCGTCAGCGGCGGGCTTTAAAGGAGCAATCGCCCGGCTTGAATCAATACGGTCACGTTCGGCAATGTCGCGAGCCACTGATTCCAGAGTCGCACCGTCAAAAGTTTCGCCATCCTGCGCAAGGCGGCGGCGGGCGCGTTCCTCTGGAGTCGCGGTGAGAAAGAATTTAAACGCCGCGTCAGGGAAAATTACGGTTCCAATGTCCCGTCCTTCCATGACAATCAAACCAGGTTTGGCGGAATCACGCTGCAGATCCTTGAGCCAGTCCCGGACAAAGGATAAAGTCGCGACCGGGCTGACAAAAGCGGCAACTTCGGGAGAACGCAGTTTCAAACCGGGAAGAATACCGTTTACCTGTAATTCATAATCGCCTGAAGCTGTTTGAATATAGTCTAATTTTAAAGTGTCGAGAAGAGGAGCGAAAACTTCATTTGTACATTTTGTTTCGAGATCAATGCCGGAATCAAGAGCATACATGGTTATCGCGCGATACATATTGCCTGTATTAATATAAGGAATACGAAGTTTGGCGGCTAACAAAGCGGCAATTGTACTCTTGCCGGAAGCCGCGGGTCCATCAATAGCAATAACCTGCTGCGACATAGTCCCCCTGGTGGATATATATTATTTCCCGCCGCGGTTGCGGATACGACCGCGCTTCAAGAAGCCATCGTAGTTACGCATTGTCAAGTGAGATTCCAGCTGGCTGAGAGTGTCTAAAACTACTCCAACCATAATCAACAAACTTGTACCGCCAAAGAATGACGCGACCATAAAGGGGATTCTCAAGCCGACATATAACATCATCGGAAAAATAGCTAAGAGGGTCAGGAAAATAGAACCGGCGAAAGTTATTTTAGTCATTGTCGTATCAAGAAAATGAGCTGTCGGTTCGCCCGGACGAATTCCCGGTATATAAGCGCCCTGCTGTTTAAGGTTGTCTGAAATCTGAAGCGGATTGAACTGATTCGCCACCCAGAAGTAAGAGAAAGCCAGGATAAGAGCCGAATAAGTAAAAATATAACCGGTAGAACCGTGCTGAAGGAATTGAGAAGCAGTTGTCCATTGGAGCATCCCGAACAAAGTTGATGGAACCATTATGATAGCCCCGGCAAAAATGATTGGCATAACACCGGCAAAGTTTACTTTTAAAGGCATATAAGTGCTGCCGTCCTGGACTTGACCGCCAATTGTTTTACGAACCATTTGGATCGGTACGCGGCGGTAGCCCTGAGTCAGTAATATTGTCGCCGCGGTAACCGCCGCGAAAATACATAATAAAATAAGTAAATGAATCGGGGTGAATGTCGTTCCGGCGGCAGTTGAACCGCGTCTCGCCATTTCCCAAAGCTGAATGCACGCGTTCGGCATACGGGCAATAATATTAATCGTAATGATTATTGACGCGCCGTTGCCGATTCCACGTTCGGTAACCTGCTCACCCAGCCACATGAAAACCATGGTGCAGGCAGTTAAAACAAGAACCGTCATGAAAATAAATATTGAAGGATCCATGACAATTAATGATTGACCATTCGCAAGAGCCGGCAGTCCGAGTTTGCTCGGGTTAAGCATCGCCATAGCGGCGACAGTACCCTGAACAAGACATACCAGTACCGTAAGATAACGAGTGTATTGATTGATTTTCTGCCGACCTGAATCGCCTTCTCTGGACATTTTTTCCAGAGAAGGTATAACAGGAGTCAGCAGCTGCATTACAATGGAAGAGGTGATATAGGGCATAATACCCAAAGTCGCAAGCGCGAATTTCAGTAAAGCACCACCACTAAAGAGGTCAACCATTCCCAGTAGACCGCCTGAAGAAGCCGCGTTGCTGAAATTTGCCTCAAAATACTTACTCAATGCCACAGGATCAATTCCCGGACACGGAATATTGGCCGCTACTCTTATCAAAATAATAATACCGGCCGTAAAAAGCAAACGATTACGCAACTCTTTTATCTTCAATGTGTTCCAAAATGCAGCAAACATGAACAACTCGCTAGGTTAATAATTTATATAATTTCGCACTTTCCGCCGGCAGCTTCAATAGCTGTTTGAGCGGCTTTCGAAAACTTCTCGGCTTTCACAGTCAATGCTTTAGTTATTTCGCCGTTGGCAAGTACTTTTAAAGCATAATCATGTTTACCGATAAGCCCTTTTTCGTGTAACACTTTCGCGTCAACAACATCATCCGCTTTGAAGTTTGCTTCGATTTTATTCAAGTTGACCGTGTGAAAAATCACCCGGTTCACACTTTTAAAACCACGTTTCGGCAAACGACGGAACAGAGGAATTTGACCACCCTCAAAATAAGGTCTGATCTTGGCGCCTGAACGACTGTGCTGTCCATTTTCTCCACGCCCGCAAGTTCCGCCGATGCCGGAGCTGTCGCCGCGGCCTACGCGTCTTCTGCGGTGCTTTGAACCTGGAGCAACTTCTAAACTATGTAATTTCATAATGCTAAATTCCTGATTTAGAGGGATTGAAGTCCACGTTTCGCGAGAACATCTTTCTTACTTGAAAGACCTTCAATTGCCTTAAAAGTAGCTTTCGCGACGTTCAAGGAATTATTTGCGCCTAGTGATTTTGCGAGAATATCTTTAACTCCAGCGAGTTCCAGGATCGCACGAATAGTTCCACCAGCAATCAAACCAGTACCAGCGGATGCCGGTTTCAACAGAATTTGAGCTCCGCTGAATCTGCTTTCAATTACATGAGGAAGAGTATTGCCGTGCATTGGAACTTTCACCAATGATTTCTTTGCAGTTTCACTGCCTTTGCGAATAGCGTCAGCAACTTCATTCGCTTTGCCGTAACCATAACCGACACGACCTTTACGGTCGCCGACTACAACTAAAGCTCCGAAACTGAAGTTCCTACCACCTTTAACTACTTTTGAACAGCGATTAATGCTGATAACATTTTCGTCAAATTCGCTAGGGGCGGATTCTTCTCTGTTTTTATTTTTTCTAGCCATAATCTGCTCCTAAAACTTAAGTCCGTTTTTTCTGGCGGCTTCAGCAATTGCTTTAACACGACCATGATATGCGAAGCCGGAACGATCAAATACGACTTCAGAGATTTTAACAGCCTTTGCCTTTTCCGCTGCGATTTTTCCGAGCAGAGCGGCACCTTCAGTATCAGCTTTGGCGTTTTGATCTTTGAACGACTTATCCAATGTGGAAGTCGTCGCAAGAGTTACGCCTTGCTCATCGTCAATAAATTGACAATATATATTGTTTGCGGTGACGCTGACGCAAAACCGCGGGCAAGCGGCAGTCCCGGCAACTTTTTTACGAAGTCGTAAATGCCGGCGCAAACGTTTTTGTTGTTTGGTTTTATAAATAGCCATATCCAGTTACTCCATTAACCAACAGTTTTACCTTCTTTCAGCACTATATGCTCATCAACGTATCGAACGCCCTTGCCCTTGTAAGGTTCAGGTTTTCTGTAACGACGAATAGTAGCGGCCGCTTCACCGACTTGTTGTTTATCAGCACCTGTGATGGTAATTTTATTACCTTCAACAGCGATTTGGACACCTTCCGGGATCTGGTAATTAATCGGATGAGAATATCCGAGACTCAAATCCAGAGTCTTACCTTTTGCCTGGGCGCGGTAACCAACACCAATAACCAGCAATTCTTTTTTGAAGCCTTCAGTAACGCCGATAACCATATTGTTGATAAGGCTGCGAGCCAAACCCTGCATGGCACCGGATTCACGAGTATCATCAAGGCGATTGACAATTACCTGAGAATCTTGTACGTCAATAGTAACTTTCGGGGGAATGGCTATAGACAATTTTGCCTTACCTTCAACCGAAATATTGTTATCGCCAAGTGCGACTTTTACACCGCTTGGAATAACAACTGGTTTTTTACCTATACGAGACATAATAATTTATCCTTACGCTTTGAAATTACCACACGAAACACAAAATCTCGCCGCCGACATTGTTTTCTACAGCAGTACGACTGCTGATGACTCCATTGGGAGTTGAAAGAATGACAGTGCCGAGGCCATTGCGGACTTTAGGAATATC
>DAOWBJ010000282.1 GCA_030634125.1 Victivallales bacterium | reverse complement strand
TGTTTTTTAATGTTCCCGCGCGTAAAAAATTCATGCGTGCCGACGCTACCGAAGAGCGGCATATCCAGGAAATTTTGTATATGTTAAGTTTGCCCTATCCTAATATTTCTTTTGAATTGATTATGGACGGGCGCAAAGTTTTCTCATCACCGTCTCACGATAATCTGATGCCCCGGATAAAAACATTTTTCGGCAAAAACTACGCCGATCACATGTTGCCGGTCAACTATTCGGATGAAGGAATTTCGATTAAAGGTTTTGTCGCCCGGCATGGTCTGACCAGAAGTTCACGACGTGAACAGCGTACTTTTTTCAACGGCCGCCCAGTGGAAGCTCCTGCTGCCTACCGCGGGATTCGTGACGGTTTCGGCGGATTGCTGGAAAAAGGACGTTTTCCGCCCTGCATTTTATTTATCCGCCTTAACCCGCACAGCATTGATATTAATGTGCATCCGGCTAAGCGTGAAGTCAGGTTTAAGCAGGAATATAAAGTTTCCGGCGTTATCACCGAAGCTATCCGCATAGCTTTGCGTCAAGCCCCGGCGCCTTCAATAACTCTGGACAGCAGAATACCGCTCAAATCGCTTTTACGTGGAGCGCAAATAGATTACGCGACGCCGACAGTTGAACAAACGGATTTGCAGTTTGAAACGGAAGTCCCTGAAGAAGTTTTAATTTCAGCAGGGCAGGGCAATGATTTTACTCCTGTTCAAGATGATATAAGTATTCAGGAACCGTCAAATCCTGTAGTTCCCGGTGTTCCTGTAAATGACAATAATGTTTTAAATCTGCCTGGGAGCGGGGTTGTACAAATTTTAGGTTTTGTTGATGAAACTTATATTTTAGGTGTCAGCGCGGCTGGTTTAATCATCATCGACCAGCACGCCGCGCACGAAAGAGTGATGTTCGAACGTTTGCTCAATGCCGCCCGTCAGGGCGTGGCGTCTCAACAATTATTATTGCCGATAGCGCTCGAACTCTCAAGAGCCGAGGCAAGCTATGTCAGTAAAAACGCGGAAAGTTTTTTGAAGCTCGGTTTTGAAGCCGAATCCATGAGCAGCAATACAGTAATGCTCAACGCTATTCCAGCGTCATTAAAACAGGAAAATGCCGGAGGGCTTTTGCGTGATATGTTGTCCGATCTGCTTGATGAAGGCAAAGCTTCCAATAAACTGGATGTAGAAGCTCTGGCAATGGCATCATGCAAAGCGGCAGTCAAAGCCCATGACGAATTAACTCTCCATGAAGCACGCTCATTATTCCAGCAAATGGCGCAGTGCGAATTACCCTTTTCATGTCCCCACGGCCGCCCGACAATAATAAATATCACCAGCAAAGAGCTAGAAAAAAGATTTGGCAGGAAATGAAAAATCCGCTTGACCGCGAGTCGAACGTCGGCTTCGTTATATTTTTGGGATTCTCTGCACGCGCTATGCTCGTTTGACTATCCCAAAAGAGTACGCATTTTTTAAAATATCCCTAGTAAGGGATTATCACTGTGTGGACAGACTCCGAGCTGCAGACGTACAGACATAAAAAATATTTTGTGTGTTGATTTGACAAACCCTTTAAGCCATTTATATTTATAATCAATTGATCTAGATGTCAATCCAAGTTATGAACATATTTAGTTACCCTGATTTTGGGGTAATAGCTGGAAACAATATAATAACTTTTTATATATCAGAAAAGTAGAAATGGAGCAAAAATGAATTTTGTTGATTTGTTTGCAGGAATTGGCGGTATTAAACTTGGTTTTGAAAAAGTAGGATTTAAAGCTGTATTTTCAAACGATTTTGATGCTTATTGTAAAACAACATTTGATCATAATTTTTCTGAAATATTTCATCCCCAAACAGAACTATATTTAGAAGATATAGCTAAAGTGCCATCTGACATTTTTCCCGAATTTGATTTACTGACAGGTGGTTTCCCATGTCAACCTTTTTCAATAGCAGGATATCGAAAAGGCTTTACCGATAAAGGTCGAGGCGATTTATTTTTTGAGATAATAAGAATTTTAAAAGACAGGAAACCAAAAGCTTTTCTCTTGGAAAATGTTAAAAACCTAAAAACTCATAATGAAGGTAAAACGTTAGAGTTAATTTATAATGAGTTAACATCAATAGGGTACTATGTAGATGATTCTGTTTTAAATACCATGGAGTATGGTAATTTGCCACAAAATAGAGAGAGAGTTTATATTGTGGGCTTTTCATCAAAAGAAGAATTTAATAAATTCCATTTCCCTAGAAAAACACCTCTTAAAAAGACAATTTACGATTGTCTTGAAAAAAATAAAGTAGATGATAAATATTATTATAATGATAAACCATTATACGAAAAATTGAAAAACGATGTAAGAAAAAGAGATACTGTTTATCAATGGCGAAGAAAATATGTAAGAGAAAATAAAAGTAATGTATGTCCAACATTAACTGCAAATATGGGAACAGGTGGTCATAATGTACCAATTATATTAGATGATTACGGAATAAGAAAATTAACTCCTAGAGAGTGCGCTAATTTTCAAGGATTTCCTAAAGAATATATGCTTCCAAAAATTGCAGATTCTCAATTATATAAACAAATAGGGAATTCTGTTTCAATATCTGTAATTGAAAGAATTGCTTTAAGCATTAAAAAAGCTATTGAGGCAGTCTAATGTTTTATTCTGATCAAAGTGAATCTAATAAAAGACAGTATCAAAAATTTCTTAAAACCGTTGGGTGTTTATCAAATTTATTTTCAGATTCAGATGTCCCATATTTGTATTATAGAATTGCAGAAAAAATATTTTGCAAATCCTTTCATGCTGAAGATTTATCCCGTAGCGATGTGTCGGCAGATGCAAAAAAGGCTTCTCTAGGTATAGGCCTGAAAACTTTTTTAGCTGGGAATAATAATACTTTTCAAAAAGTTGCAGAATTTAATAATGATAGACCATTATATACAAAATTTAAACCCAAACAATTAATAAAAACGATTGCAGGATTAAGAAATTGTCAGCGCTGAATTCAAATGTCCCGATTTCGCCGAAGTAGAATGTCCATTTTTTGACGTAGACAATAAAAATCCATACTCCCGGCAATTAAGTTTTTGCAGGGAGTTGGATGGATTTGCAGTTTAATTTCGGCTCAGA
>DAOWBJ010000140.1 GCA_030634125.1 Victivallales bacterium | reverse complement strand
AGTATCTACGCTGATATATGTTGCCGCTAATCCTATCAGTAATGCCAGACAAATTTTTCCAACTTGTTTGCGGCGCATAAAATATAATATCAATATTCCACAGGTAAACATCAGGGCAGGAGCAATATTGAGTGTCCAATATTGTTTTTGGTCAGCAAATTTACTAAAAACTATTCCCCCGATTATTAAAGCTACTGTGAATACTACAACAAGAATTTTAGTTATTAAATTAACATAATCCCATTTTGCGGGGAGTTTGAATTTGTCGCGGTAAATCTGGTCGAGCATATTGGCAATCAATAAAATTTCGGCAGCGTAAAGCGGCAGGACATAAACCTGACGTTTTCCCGCGGAAACCATTAGGAGAAGGTAGGGGATTATCAGCCAGCAGAGCATGAAAAGAGCTTTGTTGTCTTTTTCGCGCCAGACTTTGCGGATATTAAACCACAGAGCGAAAGGCAATAAAATTGTCCAGGGCTGGAGTTGTTCGAACAGTTTCGGAGCGTAATAGTAGAATGGTTCCACATGTTCAGCGTGCGAACCGGTAAATCTACCAAAATTATTTGTCCAGACCACGGTATGAACTGCATCGTAACCGGATTTTTCGTATAAAGCCCAAATCCATAAACTTATTGGGATAAAACTTAAAGCGGCTCCGATAAACAGATATATCCAGCGTCTTAAATTAAATTTTTTCTCTATATAAAAATCGTCAACAGCCAGATAAAAGAATAATGCCGAACAGGGAATCGCAAGACCGATAAGTCCTTTGGAAAATATCGCGCCGCCAAGCATTAGAGCAAAGAAAATAAAGCATAAGCTTGTATTTTTCGCTTTCTTTGACTGGCAGAGCTCCCAAAACGCCCACATCGCGAAAGCAATGAAAACCGCCAGGAAAATATCAATCATGCATTTGCGCCCGTAATTCCAGTATTGCGCCGCGGTCGATAAAAACACCACCGACAACAAGGCTCCGAAGCCGGACATACCCAGCCCGCGAGCTAAAGCGAACAAAGAGAGAACTCCCAGAAAGGCTGCTACTGCAGACGGCAGCTTCGCGGCAAAAGCATTTCGTCCGAACACCTGCATCGACAAAGCATCCGCCCAGAAATAAAGAGGGGGTTTTTCGAGAAACGGCTTATTGTTGAGTTTAGGTTCTATCCAGTTGCCGTTGATGAAAGTTTCGGCTGCAATCCCCGCGACGCGGGGTTCGTCCCCGCCGGCAAGGTGGCGACTGCCTAAGCCGATAAAAAAAACAGCAAAAGCAAATAGGGCAGCCAGCATAAAATAACGGCGAGAGCTGATCGCGGGGATCAGCTCTTTGAATTTATTTACCATTGTGGTCATAGGCTGTTAATCATCGTTCAAATTAAATTCGCCACAGGAAACCGCTTCATCAAGAAAGAAATTCAATGTTGTTTTGATAGATTCCTTCAAGGTGATTTCAGGTGTCCAATCTATAAGTTTCTTCGCGTTTTTGATGCTTGGGACACGATGTTGAACATCCTGATAGCCTTTGCCGTAGAAAGCACCGCTGTCTACAACAAGATAGCCCGCGAATGGAGGAAATTTATCACGATCCGGGTGTTAGTCGAAAACTTCAAAGAGCATTCCAGCCATGCGTTTGATGCTTTCTTCGTTTTCAGGATAGCCGATATTAATAATTTCACCGTTGCATTTGCCGTCTTTGTTTTCAATAATGCGGTAGAGGGCTTCGATACCTTCTTCAACATCAACGAAAGCACGTTTTTGTTCACCGCCGTCAACTAATTGAATCGGAGAACCTTGAACGAGATTCAAGATTAATTGAGTGATAGCACGGGAGCTGCCGATACGGGCGGAAGACAAGCTGTCCAAACGGGGACCGATCCAGTTAAATGGACGGAACAAGGTAAAATCAAGTTGACCTTTAGCGCCATAAGCCCAGATTACCCGGTCTAATAATTGTTTAGAGGTGGAGTAAATCCAGCGCTGCATGCGGATAGGGCCGGTAACGAGCGGAGATTCATGTTCTTCGAACTGAGGATCCTGGCACATGCCGTAAACTTCAGAAGTAGACGGGAAAATCACCCGTTTATTATATTTGACGCAGTAACGGACAATGCGCAGATTTTCTTCAAAGTCCAGTTCAAATACACGTAAAGGATTACGAGTGTATTCAATTGGAGTGGCGATAGCCACCAATGGCAGAATAATATCGCATTTGCGGATATGATACTCGATCCAGTCGCGATGAATTGAAATATCGCCTTCGCGGAAATGGAATCCGGGTTTGTCTAAAAGATGAGTTACATAATTTGAACGCAAGTCCATACCGTAAACTTCATATTTCCCGCCGGCCAGCAGACGATCACTTAAGTGACTGCCGATAAAACCGTTGACGCCGAGAATTAAAACGCTTTTCTTGCGAGCGGCTTCTTTGGCGACGCGCGGGTTGCAGCCGAAAACCGTGTTCTTAACAATGCGGGCATCCTGAGCGAATTGCGCGCCTGTGGTTAAAATACTGTCCTCAAGCTGCGCGGATTCTACTTGAACAGCGTCTTCGCCGCAGGCAATAAGCAGCGGACTGGCGGAAATTACTGTTCCAGGAAGCGCGCCGGTAGTATTTTCAGCGACAGCGACATTCCAGAAGATACATTTGCGATCACCCATAAAGCTGAAAGCCCCGGGGTAGGGGAATGTAAGCGCCCGTACAAAATTGCGGACAACTGTCGCTGACTGTTTCCAGTCAATTTCGCCATCGCCGGGACCGCGTCCACCGAAGTAAGTCGCGTCCTCATTGCTTTGCGCTATGCTTGGAGCGTTACCGGCTTTAAGCGCGGTCAGAACTTTATCAAGTAACTCACCTGAAGCTTTTGCGGCTTTAAGGTGTAGAGTTTTGGCTGTATCGCAATCTTCAATAGCGATTCTTTCCTGTGCGATAATATTACCGGCATCAGGTTTTTCTGTCATATAATGTAAAGTTACGCCGGTTTCGCTTTCACCGTTGATCAAAGCCCAGTTGATCGGCACACGGCCGCGGTATTTGGGCAGTAATGATCCATGCAGATTGATACATCCTTTCGCGGGAATGTCCAATAATTCAGACTTTAACATATTGCGGTAGTAGAAAGAAAAGATTATTTCCGGCTCCATGGCGCGGATTCTTTCGGTCCAGACAGGGTGATTTACGTTTTCCGGTGCGTATACCGGAATGCCTTTGCTGGAAGCCAGCTCAGCTACTGAATCAAACCAGATATTCTCTTTAGGATTATCTTTGTGCGTAAAAATAGCAGAAATTTCAAATCCCTTATCAAGTAATGCTTCAATACCGACACAGCCGATATTGTGATATCCCATTACAACACATTTCATTGTCAAGCTCCAATATTTTATTTAAAAAATCAAAAAATTAATATTTATTTATAAATCGAAAAACAGTAGATAACATAACAGAATAAAAGGACTTTTCTACTCATGCAATCGAAAAAGCGTTAAAAAAAACCGGCTGTGCCGGTATTTTGAACATCGAACATCGAACATCGAACATCAAACATCGAATGAAAAAATAATAAATAATACCAAAATTAATGCTTGTTATCTTTATTTATCTGAGTTTTTTTAGGCTTTTAAAATTCAAAATTGGATGTTGGATGTTCGATGTTGGACGTTCATTTCTTTAATTTATTGAGCAAAGCGGCTTGTTCCATGTAAGTAGCTTTTGCGGTTTTTTTTATATTTTTCTATACTTTTCTTCAGCTTTTTTTTATCAGCCAAAAATAAAACTTTGGCGCGAATTTCATATTGTATAAGCGCATGAGTTTCGAGAGGAACAGTATCAACGAAAGTATCCGTATAAATAGGCGTTCCGTCAGGACGGTTGGAGGTTACCGCCCAGGAACCGACCGTTCCTTCGTATTGTTCCTTCACCGGGATTGTTACTTCACCGGTTTTGACCCTCTTGAAAAGTACGACTTCAATAGCGTCTGCTCCATACTCACGTGCTTTTTCTAAGAGCTCTGCTTTAACTTCTTCAGTATTAGTACCGTCGGGAGCGGTAATCACCGCACGCCCGAGAACTCTATAAGTATCAGGAGGAACTTCGTCCTTGGAATTATAAAAAGCAACAGGCTGCTCAGGTTTCAAAGGCGCAAGTTTTTGTCCGACATAGTCAAACTGCGTGCATCCCGTAAGCATAATACCGACACTAATGATAAATAGTATTTTACGTATATTCATATTTCAAAAAATTCCCATTATGGACTTTTTTTTAATATAAACGAATTTGAATTCATTTTCAACCACGAAACACACGAAATACACGAAAAGAAAGAAGATATGTTTAACTTTGGTGTATTTCGTGGTTTAAGTATTGAAATTATATTTTAGGCGGGTTATATTTTATAGTAGGCTTAAATTTTTTTAATATAACTCGGGTGTTCTTATGAAAAATTGTTTATTTTTATTTTCTTCTCTGGCAGTGATGATTCTATTGACGGCATGTGAAACCACTCGTTCGCGGAATAATCAGTTTGCGAGCTCAAATCAGGATATTATCGAACTGCAGAACGATGTTGCCGTATTAAAAAGAAAAATATCTAACGTTCAAAATAACAACGCGCGCATTTTGAAAAAAATATCTTCACTGCAAGGTCAGATAAGCTATGTGAACGAAAAAAATCAACAGCAGAACAAAGCAATTACTGCTTTGCGTCAGCAGATAACAAAAGAACGCGCAGAGCGGCAGGCGGCATTGGATAAAGTAGTCGAAACCGTCGCGGATCAAACTACTAAAGCAGTAAATACCATTGCCAAACAAAGTCAGCCGAAAGCCGTACAGACTTCCAGTCCAGTACCTGCCGGAGCTTATTACAAGCACAAGGTTACTCAAGGAGAGACCTTAAGTGCTATCGCACGGGCTTATAAAGTATCTGTCAATGACATTAAACAGACAAATAGTCTTAAAAGCGATATTATTGGCATAGGACAAATTTTACACATTCCGAAAAAATAAGAAGACACGGACGGCTCGGAGATCCGTCCCTGCCAGTTTTCCGTTTAATAAACAGTTTACAGGCAGGGCTGCTTCTCCGAAGCGGCCGCTTTTTTTGTTCTATTTTTTTTCAATCATTCCTGAATTTCTGGCATAATCGAAAATTCCGCCGGCTTCGATAACTGCTTTGACAGCACCTAAATCTTTGCTTGTGCAAGTTTTGCCGCTGGCGATGATTTTAACAGTTTTGTTTTCGAGATTTATCTCGATTTCATCCCCGGTTTTGATTTCCTGATTAAGTTCCGCGTCAATTTCAACCGGATAAACTTCACCAGTCGCGATACAGTTACGGAAAAAGATACGCGCGAAAGAATTAGCGATAACCGCTTTACAGCCGGCCGCGCCAAGGCTTATCGGAGCATGCTCACGGCTTGAGCCGCAGCCGAAGTTTTTGCCGCCGACAATGATCGGGTATTCTGTT
>DAOWBJ010000123.1 GCA_030634125.1 Victivallales bacterium | reverse complement strand
TCATGTTTGTATTCAACTAAGCGTTTAGCTTTTTCGATAACCATTTCAGCGATTTGGACATGACGTTCCGGTGGTTCGTCAAACGTTGAGCTTACCACTTCAGCATTTACATGGCGCTGCATGTCAGTAACTTCCTCAGGGCGTTCGTCAATCAACATGACAATCAGGTCTACTTCCGGGTTGTTTTTGCTGATACTGTTGGCTATTTTCTGAAGTAATACAGTTTTACCGGTACGCGGCGGCGCGACGATCAGGCCACGCTGACCCTTGCCTACCGGAGCGGTTAAATCCATTATTCGCGGTTCGATCTCTTTAGGATCACGTTCCAGCACTAAGCGTTCTGTCGGGAAGAACGGAGTCAAGCTGTTAAACGGAATAATTGTTTTTTTACGTTCTGGAGTGTCATGATTAATAGATTCCACTTTGAGCATCGCGAAGAAACGTTCTTTATCCCGCGGAGAGCGGATTTGCCCGGCGACGAAATCACCTGTGCGCAAAGAAAAACGTTTGATTTGTGAGGGGCTCAGGTAAATATCTTCAGAGCATGGCAGGTAACTATAGTTGGATGAACGCAGAAAACCGAATCCGTCCGGTAATACTTCAAGGTAACCGCTGCCGTACATCAAACCGCTTTTTTCAGCGTTGGCTTTAAGAATTTCAAAGATGAGTTTTGACTTGTCCAAGGTGCCGAGTCCTTCAATATTGAACTCTTCTCCCATATGTGCCAGTTCCACCATTGATTTGCCTTGCAGCTCGGTTATATCCAAAGTCGGAGCCATCTTATCGCGTTGCGAAGCGTTATTCTGGTTTCCGTTGTGGTATCCATTCTGTTGCTTGTGGAAATTATTATTTCGTTGTTTATTTCTGTTGTATTCGCCCTGTCTTGACTGATTTTGTTGTTCCTGAGGTCTTTGTGAAATATCTTTTGGCGCATTGGGTTCCAAAACCGCGGGATTTACTACCGGAACAGTTGCCGGGGCGGTGTTTTGAGGTATACTTACAGTGGATTCAGGTTTTGGGACCGCTGCTGTTTCGGCAACAGCTTTTGCCGGGCGTCCACGTCTTTTTGGAGTATCTTTTTCGATGTCTGTTTTTTTAACAGCTGTTTTTTTAACAGATGTTTTTTTTGCAACAGTTTTTTCTGTTGCTGCTTTAGGGGGACGACCACGACGTTTAGTTGTGTTTTCGACTGTTGGTTCAGTAAGGTTTTCTTTTTTTTCAGCCATTACTTTTGCTCCTTTATGTAATTAATTAATTTGTTGCATTGTTTTTGTAAAAAATTTAAATCGCCGTTATTCAGTAATCCGAAATCTGCTTTTTTCAGTTTTTCGTCATTCGGCAATTGTTTGGAATTTCTGTTTTTTATATCATTTATAGTAAAGCCTTTAGATAAAAGGCGTTCCTTTTGTGTTTTCGAATCTGTCCATACCGCGACAGTTTTGTCAAATATTTTATCCCAGCCAGCCTCAAATAATAATGGCACTTCAAAAATAAAATCTTTTTCTATATTTTTTTCTATCAGTGTTTTTGTTTTTTTAGCAATCAACGGATACAGCACTGAACATAGCCATTGCAGTTCATTATTATTATTAAAAACTATTTCCGCAATAGCCGCTTTGTTGACTTTACCGTCAGAATAAAATACTTTATCCTGCCAGTGGACGCGCAATTGCCTCATGAGTTCAACATCTTGCTGTTCATATAGTTCCGCGCAAATATCATCCGCACTGGAAGTCTGCCATCCGGCAGTTTTAAAAAACGCTGATACTGAACTTTTGCCACAGCCGAAGCCGCCAGTCAAACCAAGAATCATAATATTTATATTTGCTCCACGCAAGTTTTTTATCACAAAATACTTGAATCTTTTCAATTAAATAACTATAATAATGAAGAATTTTATCATAGGAATTGCAATATTAGAAAAAAGTATAACTGAATATTTGGAAAAGATTGTTTTTAAAGTCAGATCATGTCCTATTAATGGTAAATCTAACATGATAATCATAACAAGTCAAGTTAAAATTGACGAAAAAGGCAAGAAATGAAGAAAAAACCCGAAATTCTGGCTAAAAAAGTCTTAGGCAAGGGAAAATGGTTAAGTGTCAACGAGCTGAAATGGCAGGATTCAGAGGATCGTATCCGCACATGGGAGACATCTGAACGAGTTAATGGTTCCGGCGCCGTAATGATTATCGCGGTGATAAAACAAAGCGATGAAGTCATTTTAGTCAAACAATTTCGTCCGCCGACCGCTAAATTTGTTATTGAGTTCCCCGCCGGTTTAATTGATCCTGATGAATCCGCCGCTGTTACCGCAAGCCGTGAACTTTACGAAGAAACTGGTTATCATGGTAAAATAATTGAAGTTTCAGAACCGGCCTACAGTTCTCCGGGCATGTCGGGCGAAAAGCTTATTATAGTAACAATGGAAGTTGATGCCGAGTGTTTTAACGACGGACCGCCTGAATCATGTCAGGAGGATTCTGAAGACATCGAGACAATCCTGGTCAAACGTTCAGAATTAAAAGATTTTTTCCGCGCCGAAGTTGAAGCCGGAAACGGCATAGACAGCAAACTTTGGACATATGCCGACGCTATTAAACAAAAATGAGGGTATTATGAAATATTCAGAAGCAGAACGAGGCAGAGTTTTTGTTATAAGACTGGAAGATGGCGATATAATCCACGAAAAAATTGAACAGTTTGCCAAAGAAAAGTCGATCTCATGTGCTTACCTGACTGCCTTAGGCGGTATTGATAAAGACAGCAAACTGGTTTGCGGCCCTGAAAATGGAAGAGCGGAAACAATTATTCCGGGCATTATTGATATAACAAATGTACATGAAGTTACGGGAACGGGTACAATTTTCCCTGACAAGAACGGAAAACCTTCACTTCACATGCATTTAGCCTGCGGCAGGGGCGAAACAACTAAAACCGGTTGCGTCAGGACGGGCGTGAAAACCTGGCATATTTTGGAAATAGTATTAGTGGAATTAATCAATTGCTCCGCAAAAAGATTAACCGATAAAACAACAGGGTTTAATCTGCTCGAACCGTAGGATGGATGTTACTGCTTTTAGCGTCCGCCGGGGACGAATTGTATGCTTTTACAATGCTTTTCGCCGTAAAGTTCATTTATTTTTTTGAGTATCATTGCTTTGGCTGGGCCGGTAGTCAATTCACGCAGCCATACGCTGTGATTTACCTGGATGCATAAAACTTTTCTTTTGAAACTGACCGGGGAAGATATTTTTGCGATCTGCGCGCCGACAATATTCTCCCAGTTTTCGCTTATTTTGATTGTTTTCAGCAGGTCCGGGGAAATGGTTTTTTTTAATATTTTGTCAGCCACATCGCCGGCGGATACGGTCCTGGGAGTGTAAGCGGTTATTTCGTTTTTGGCTCGTTCACGCCCGTACCAGGCATTCAGCAAAGAATACATTTTATAGAAATCTTTACTTAATTTAGCCATTGTTCAAGCCTCAAAAAAAGATATAGTTATCCTATAGGTCATTTGACCCCGATGCCAAATATATTCAGCGGCAGCATCATGACATGAAATCCCAACCTGAAGGGGGCGATAGTTCCCAGGACCATATTCCTTATGCCGGAAGGCAGAGCGCCAAACGGTATTCCAAGGGTTGATTGGATACATCCCAAAGGTAATCGAAAAACCTCAAGTAAATCTTTTCCGCAAAGCAGGAATCCTTTGCCAAAATTTTTTAAACCTCTAATGACATACGGGCTGGCTATCTGGGCGGCTTTTAAAGCTATAGGCGCGAGAATCGCGATAGTTACCGGGTCAATAGCTTTCGCTTTTTGAAACGGGCACAACATGAATGTCATGCCGAGTATAATTGTAAGCAGTAAAAACTTTTTTTTCATATCATATTTAATTTTATATTATCATTTAAAAGGTTCTAATTATACACCGTATTTCAGAAAAATGCAATATTTATTAAAAAGCAATAACTTTCAATTTTCTTTCGCCTGATTCCATAGGCTTTCCATTAATTCAATGGAAGCGTCTTCGAGTTTTATATTTTTAGCGGTCAGATTTTCTTCGATATAACTGAACCTGCTTCTGAATTTTTTAACGCTGGCGTTTAGTAAATCTTCCGCGCAGCTTCTTTTTCTGAACCTGCTTAAATTAACCATCGCGAACAATAAATCACCAATTTCCTCATCAATATGCGCATCGTCACCACTAAGCATTGCTTCTTTTAATTCCGCGACTTCTTCATCGATTTTGTCGAGGATTTGTTCCTGACGCTCCCAGTCAAAACCAACTTTCGCGGCTTTTTTCTGCACTTCCCGGGCGGTCAGCAGCGAAGACAAGTTACGCGGTATGCCGCCGAGAATTGATTTTTTCGCTTCTTTACCTTCAGCGGCTTTGGCTTTCGCCCAAACCTGCATAACATCATCAACCGAGTTGACTTCGACATCGGCGAAGACGTGCGGATGGCGGCGAATCATCTTGTCTATGATTTCCCGCAGGACGTCCCGCATATTGAACAATTCATTTTCTTCCGCCAAAACCACATGAAAAGAGATATTCATCAAAAGATCGCCAAGTTCTTCACGAAGATTTTCATGGTCTTCATTATCGACAGCGTCGAGAAATTCCGCGACTTCCTCAATCATACACAATTTGAGGCTTTCAGAAGTTTGTTTGCAATCCCAGGGACAGCCGTCCGGGGCGCGCAGGCGGCGGATTATTTCCACCAAACTGTCAAGAGTTGGTTCCATGTGTTGATGCATTAGAGCTCCTCATGTATATATGATGGTAACACCATCACCGCCGGGGAGATTGATGTTTTCGCCGAATTCATAACTTTTTATATGTTGACTTTTTCTGACGAAAGCCCGGACAGCATTTTTTAGTACACCGGTGCCTTTGCCGTGAATTATCAAGAGGGTCTTTGAGCTGGATGTAAAAACTAATTCTTCCAGTTCTCTGATTGCCTCTTCACGGGTGTAGCCGTGAAAATCCACATCATCATCAAAATGAAATATTTTCTTTTTTTTAGCCATTATTCAATAAGTCCATGTATTCTGATCGTGAAATTACGCTCGTTCCGAAACGTGCCAGAAAATTGTTTTGCATTTGCGCGTCAAGCCAGCTCAAGCCGCGCTTTTTTTTTAGCCATTCAACTGTTTTGACCAAAGCGAATTTTGATGCTCCTGATTTCAGGTAAAACATGCTTTCGCCCGCAAAAAAACCGTCGAGCAATACGCCATACAAGCCACCCGCCAAAGTTCCGTCCGGGGCAACAGCTTCAAAGCTCCATGCGTAACCTGCTTTGTGAAAATCAATATATGCCTTGATAATTTTTTCGTTTATCCAGGTGCCACCTTCTTTACGTTTAACTTTGGCGCAATGCCGGATTACCGATTCAAAATGTTCATTTACTGTAAGAGTAAAAGGCATCTTTTTCAATTCCCTTTCCAAAGTTTTTGGAATACGGAAATCAGAAAACTTCAAAACAGCCCGTTCCGGCGGCGCGAACCACAAAATATATTCTTCATCCCGCGGCCAGGGAAATATGCCGGAGCGGTAAGCATTTAACAACATTTCAGTATTTAAATTATCGCTCCAGCCAACACATCCACTTTCATCAGCTTTTTCTACATCCGGGAAAAACATTTTAACGACCTTTTCTGTTTTTACTTTTCTTCAAGATACTCACTATTCGGGTAACATTCAAGCAATAACTGTTTGCAATCGGGAAGCGAAAGCTGTATTTTATTATTAAATAACGCCGTGTGCAAGTTTTTTCAGTAATAATCCCAACGGGATTAAATGTTAATAGCCGTAGGTAGAACCTACGGTTTAAAGCGAAAAAGTGAGCCAACCCCCTGGACGGGGTTGAACAACTTGAATAATGCCGGACGGGCAATTCAACCCCGTTTGGGGTTGATATGGCGGTATGAATGCTCCACGGGTTTTACCCGCGGCTATTAAAAGCATACCCCATTCGGGGTA
>DAOWBJ010000129.1 GCA_030634125.1 Victivallales bacterium | reverse complement strand
TTGTTCCGCCACGCTGGATATTTGCTCATCTCCGCCGCTGAGCAGTGATGTGGCTTTTTTCAAACGCTGCAGAGCAAGGTATTTGCCCGGCGGAAGATTGTAGCGCAAATTGAATATGCGACGAAAATGCGGATAGGAAACCCCGCAATCAGCCGCTTCTTTTTCAAAATCCCACGATAATTCAGGGTGAGCTTTTAATTGAGTAGTCAGGTCATCTAAAGGAACACGCAGATATTCAGGTATCTCCTCCCGAATCACGGGTTGCTCGTGGAGTTGCAGGAGTAAATCCTCCAAAAGATGCACCGCCCGGTCATGCTTGCGTAACTCCACAGGTGTCAGTAAATCTATTAACTCCAGTAATGTCGCATGAAAATGCTCCGGGCGTGTGATCTGAATCATTGGTTTAGTATCACTAAGCGGCAATAATCCTGATTTTATATAGCGTTCAACCCGCGCGCCTTTAAAGCAGACAAATGAATGATGCATAGTTTTCCCCGGCGGCGGACCGTATTGAAATTCAGGTCCAGGGCGTGTAATCAATGCCCAGGAACCAAATACTGTCCGCTCGTAGTCTTTGCCCATTTTGACATAGAAATCATTCTCATGACAATACTGTATTCCATAATAGCCATCGAATGTCCGCGCCATTGGGATAGTGTTGTTTTTCCCGCTCCCGCAACAAATAAATTGTACTCCTTTAAAAAAATCCATAATCAAATTATCCATATTTTTAATTATTTTGTCTATTCCATTGTTCAGGTATATATGTATATTATAATCATAAAGTGAATATACTTCAACTAATAAACAAAATAAGGTTTATAAAAATGAAATTTGGTGTAGCAGATTATGGAATGAATGTCTGGCACGGCGGTCTCTACGATATAGAAGAACGCTTACTGGACTTGAAGGCTATTGGTTTTAACGGAACTGAGCGTCTCGAGGCAGTTAGCGAAGCTGACGCGATGCACAAAGCTGCGTTATATCATAAACTCGGTATGGACTTCAGCACTTGCCGCGGTCCCAACGTTCAAACTAATATTCAATGGACTGCCGCTCTCGGCAAAGAATATGTCTGGATGACACCCGGACAAATTGACCGCGAAGTTGATTTCGATTTGCTTTGCCGCCGCTCTCAGGCTTTAGCAAAAAGCTGCGCGCGCTGGGGCATCACTGCTTCAATTCACAATCACATGCATCAAAGGGTCGAAAACCAGCAGGAACTCGAAGATTTCCTCAAAGCTGTGCCGGACGCTGGAATCGTTTTTGATACAGGGCATCTTTCAATGGCGGGCGGCGATCCCGTCGAAATAGTCAAAAAATATCATAAACGCATTTCTGTCATGCACCTGAAAGATGTGTTCCTGACCGGCGGAACCAGAGAAGACGGCATCAAAGAGTATCAATTCTGTGAGCTGGGCGCGGGCAATAACGGTTTCAGCAATGCTCCCGTTATCGAAGCTCTGCTGCAAGTCGGCTGGGACGGCTGGATTCATATCGAACACGATAAACACGAGCGCGAGCCGCTTGTTGATTTAAAAACCAGTATTGAATTTGTTAAAAACATAACAGGATAAGAAAAATGTCTGATAAAATTAAAGTTGGTATTTGGGGTTTAGGTAGAGCAGGGTTAAACATGCACACTACGGAATTGCAGAAATATCCCGAAATGTATGAAATCTTCGCCGGTATGGATACCGAAGCTGAACGCAATAGAATCTTCGCCGAAAAAACCGGCGCTAAAACTTTTGACAAGGAAGAAGATTTTCTTAATGATCCCGATGTGGATATGATTTCAATCGCGACGCGTTCACCCGATCATGTTGCGCATTGCGAAAGAGCATTGGCCGCCGGCAAATACGTCTTTCTCGAAAAACCTATTGCCATAACTTATGCCGGTAGTCTTAAGCTTCTTGAACTGGATAAAAAATATCCCGGCAAACTTTACCTTCGTCAAAACCGTCGTTTTGAGGCGCCGTTTAATCACATTCAGGAAATTATCGCCTCGGGCATTCTCGGTGATGTTTACGAAATAAAGCTTTGCCGTCACAGCTTCCAGCGCCGCAGCGACTGGCAGACTATTATCGAATGCGGCGGCGGACAGCTCAATAACTGGGGGCCGCACATCATTGACCACGCTCTGCAGTTCCTGAACTACAAAGTCAAGGAAGTCTGGAGCGACCTCAAGAAAATAGCCGCGGTAGGCAACGCTGAAGATCATCTCAAAATAGTCCTCAAAGACGAAGATGGAACAGTTGTAGACCTGGAAATCAGCGGCGGCGCGGCTTTAGCGCAGAACGAATATACTGTTTTCGCCACGCGCGGGGCTTTGACCTGCAACGGCAATGACATAAAACTGAAATACGCTGATCCCGAACAGGTTTTCCAGAAAATCGAAGCATTTGCCGGCAATCCTCCTTTGGAAGGCGGTTTCACCAACGGTTACGCTGATCTGGAAGCTATTCGCTGGGTCGAGGAGGAAATCAAAGTAAATCCATCAGTTCCGACAGACACTTATTACATCTGGCCGGCCATGTATAAATCAATCAAAGAAGGCGCAAAATTTCCTGTTTCGATTGAGGAAGGCGTAGCTGTAGTCAAAATTATTGAAGACGTAAAAAAGAATACTGAATTCGCTTAAAAATAAATAAATCGCTTTACACAAACCGCAGTTTGTTTAGTAAAACAAGCTGCGGTTTGTCTTTCTTCAAAAAATATCCGCTTGAATTATTTGTTTTGTTATGATATATTTGAACTAGAGTAACTGGTTTGTGTCTAAATTTAAATCTTTATCATACAAAAGGAGTCTATTTTATCATGAATAAAACTATCCTGTTTTGTGTCGTTTTCGCCTTATCCTCCTTGAATCTTTCGGCTCTGGATATTACTACCACCGATGGCACGGTATACAAAAATGTCGAAGTAACTAATGTTCTTCCTGACGCTGTTGGTTTTATGTACACTAAAAAAGACGGCACCCCCGTTCTTCGTGATGTCAAAATGACTTTACTTACTAAAGACTTGCAGAAAAAATTTAATTATTCACCTAAAAAAGCTAAAGCGTTTACAAAAAAAGTTAATGAATTCCAAACAGCAAGAGCCAATCTTGCGACAAAACACCAAAAAGAAGATCTTGCTCTTTTCAGAAAACATAAGAAAATATCAAAAGAAGTAGACCACATAAAAGCTTTACTTCATTCCCGCGGTATAAAATGCTGGATTCACATAGTTCGTCCTATCGGACAAGACTGTATAGGCAAGATTGACATGCCCGTTTCAAGCGGTAAATTCGGTCATCCGGGAACTGTATATGTCCGTAACTTGACCGGACCGCAAAATGAACGTATAGGCACAACAATATATCCAACTGAAAAGACCAAATCTTTTGAAGATGGAATGTTTCCTGTATACGATGCCAACCTGAATAAATACGCTCTGCAAATTTTAAAAGAAGAAGAAAGAAGCGGAAAAAGAGTGGTATTACCACCTGGTGCCACAACAACATCCGGCAAAGATATGATATTTCCCGCGAATGCTCCAAAGAAAAAATAATTAATACCGCAAGCGGTAGATTTTCCAACTGGTTTTACTGCTTGTTGAAGTTCAATATAAATTATAGCCGTTTCAAAGCTGTTCCGCAATAAATTTTGAGGTTAACATGCTGGATAATAAGAAGTTCAAAAAACAAGTAGACATTGTCATCTTATTACTCATGTTCTGGGCGGTAATGTGTACCGCGATGTTTTTTTACTACGCCGTAATCGCTAAAAATAAATATATTAAACTCGGCAACAAACTTGCCCGGCGCGAATTGTCATATTATCCTGAACGCTCTAAAATTCTCGACAAAAACGGTATTGTACTGGCATGGAGTGAGAAATATTACGATTTATATTACAATAATCTCACCGACTCGCCCGGACAAGCCAAACTAATCTATAAAAGAGTTAAAAAATTATTGCCGGAAACAAGAGAGCCTGGTTTGGAAACAGTACATTCCATAATGTTCCGCGCCCTCCAGCCAAAACAAATTTTAGCTTTGGAAAAATTAATCTATCTTTTCCCGGAACTTCAAATAACACCTAGAAACGAAAGAAAAGTTGTCAGCTATCCAGGAATCAAATCACAAATCGGACAAGTAAGATTTATCAGCGGGCGGCTTGTAGGTATAAATGGATTCGAAAAACTTTACAACAAGGTTTTAAACGGAACTCCGGGAAAATATAGAATAATGCTTGACCGCAATAAAAACTGGATTAAAAATTCAGGTCAATCCATCAGGATGGCGGTTCCCGGAAAAGATGTACAACTCGAGTTAACTCTTGAAGAAATTTGCAAAAGGCGGCAGCAATGAATCAGAAAACTCTAAACAGAAAAATATTTAATACCACAGTACTTGTACAGAGCTTACTGTTTCTACTGTGTATCTGGGGGTGTCTGGCTATTTATAATTCCAATACGCTGGGAGCTTCACCTCTATATTTTGTCGGACGCCAACTGCTTTGGCTGGTAATGAGCATGATGGTAATGCTTCTGGCGCAGCGTGTGCCGTTCAGTTTTTATCGTGAAAACGCAGTTGCCGGAGCCGCGATCACTTATATATCTCTGCTTGCGGTGTTACTATGGGGGACACAAATCAACGGAATGCGCGGCTGGTTTACTTTGGGCTGGACTTCCGCGTCCATACAGCCGTCAGAGTTCGCCAAGCCTTTTTTCATCTTACTGCTATGTCATCTTGCCGTGAGCGGGAAAAAAGATTTTAAAACTTTTCTGCGGCTGTCTCTAACAACTTTATTGTGGTTAATACCGATTTTGCTTCAACCGGATGCGGGTACGGCGCTTGTTTATTTACTGACATTTGTTATAATATGTTTCCTGGTTGGTACGCCGATCAAATATTTATTGACGCTCCCTGCCCTCTTAACGCCCATCGCGGTCTGGGTGCTTTATCAAAATCCATATATCCTGAAGCGTTTCTCCGGTTTCTGGGACCCTTCAAGCGACCCTCTCGGCAGTGGCTGGCATATCCGCCAATTTCAATTCACAATTGCCCGCGGCGGCTGGTTCGGGGTCAAAATGGGCAACGCCACATGGTCAAATTCGTATTTACCTTTAGCCCACAGCGATTCTGTTTTTGCGACAATCGCTGAATCTTTAGGTTTTGCCGGCACCTTGCCGATACTTTTAATATTAGCAGCTGTAATTTATGTTTTATACCGCCTTGCTCTGCAAATAAAAGGTCAGTATGAAAAACTGTTTATAATTGGGATGTTATCCTTAATCGCTGTTCAAACTTTAATTCACATCAGCGTAAATGTAGCGATATTACCACCGACCGGCTTAACTTTGCCATTATTAAGTTACGGCGGCAGTTCTCTTCTATCGACCCTTCTGGCTTTTGGAATAATCCTAAGTGCCGTAAATCACCACCACCCGGAAGAAGGACATAGTTTCTATAACTGATTACTGAGGTTTTAAAAAGAAAAAAAGAAATATAGGAAAAACTATGAAAACCGCAATTTCGGGATGCATGTTATTTGCTGTGCTTATAATGTTCGGCTGTGTTAATCACAAAAATCTTATTGTTGAGAATGAATGGGATAGCTTAAAAGTAGGCTGTTTGGTCTTTAACGGAACAACTTATGAAAAGCGAATTGTTACCATTGACAATCATAAATTTTTGTCTAATTTAATACTATAGGAATTTGTTATTTTGGGTATAAAAGAGATGAAAATTTATTGAACGTCGAACATCGAACGTTCAACATCGAACATCGAATTGGAAAAAAGAATGAACAAAAAAGACACGGACGGCTTAGAAATCCG
>DAOWBJ010000145.1 GCA_030634125.1 Victivallales bacterium | reverse complement strand
TTTGACCATCCACGAAAAGCAAATAAGCTAATATTATTCAAAAAAGCGGATATTTTTCGAAACCTAACACTTGAAAAATAAATCTCCTATGTATTGTATATTAACACGATAAACAACACATAGGAGATTTAATGTTAATACTAAACAATAGCCCATTATTGCCAAATTTCAATGCTCCAAAAATAGAATTAGATACAAAAATTGCGGATATTTACGAAAAAAGCCAAATATTTCTGGAAAAGTATCCCGAAATCTGGGAATCCATAAAAAATGATTTTGATAATTATGCCTTGATGAAGAAGAAAATGCGCATAGCCGACAAAGAATATGAAGAATATCAAAAAGCAAGTACAAGCAATTGTTTATCCATTAAAATCCCGAAAGAGCCATTTTATCAACTAAAATATAGCGTTTTTTGAAAGCGTCTTCGAATTTTGAAGGAAGAGCTTCGGTAACAAGTTTTGCCTTGGGGTTTATTATGACAACCGCGCTGACCATTCCTTTTTTGATGGCAGGGCCAAGTTTGATTAAATCGTTTATGTTGCGGTTTATAAGAATTAATTCAGGGCGCTTAGCTTCCGGCATTTTCCACAGCTTCATTTTGCCGGCATCACGAGGCAAACCAATTACAGAAACTATAACATTAGTAGAACTGTTCGCGCCGATAACGCCATCAAAATCTCTGCTTGTTGCTGGTGATGAAGACATCTCGGAATCAGAATTTAAGATTTCCAAAGCGACAACGTTTACATTGTTATTTCCCATTCCTTCTTTCAGGGCTGCAATCAGAGCTTGTTCGTATTTGCTTTTTTTAAAGTTTTCGTTTTCAATTAACAATACTTTGGCATTCGGAATGTTTTTCGCGATAAATTTTCCAACCATATAGCCTTGAGAAGCATAAAAACGATGTTCGGACTCAATTATACCGGTGGCGTTACTGTTTCCAAATATTTTATTCATCAACATTGAACTCAAGCCAAAAACAGCGCAAAATATTATAATTGCGCCGCCAATACATACAAGTTTTTTATGGTCATCTGTATAATCCTTCATTTTTTCAATAATTGTCATAACCAACTCCTTGATAAATTATTATATAAGTTTGCGGTGTAAAATTTTAAGATTATTATACTCTTTCAGCTTTAAAATATTTACTTTCTTTCATTTTTGTGACGGCTGTCCCTAGCCGTGTTTCCCACAAAGTCGCTTTGTCAAAGTTAAGAACTCAACCTAAATCAGTATACAACGACTAAGTAAAATCACGGTCTTCCCATTTCATAGTGATTTTTTATCTCCTTCCCGGTTAATGCGCGATTATAAATGGCTACTTCGTCGATTGAGCCGTTGAAATTATAAGTGCCCGATGTGTTAGAAGTATAAAAAAGACCTATACAAGTTTTTGGATTGGCCTCATAAATTACTGCTTTCGTTACCCTGTTTTCCTCTACACCATTGACATAGAGGATATTAAGGTTAGTTGTGGCATCATGGGTTGCAGCAATATGATACCACACTCCTGTTTCAGGTGTCCAATTGGTTGTAAGATATGCACCTGAAACCATGGCTGCAATCCTCTTACTGGTTCCTATTTGAAGACCAAAACCTGTGCCCCAAGCAGTCATGTTAGAAACTATTCCACACCAGCTCTTAAAAGTACTGGCATTTACCCATGCTTCAATAGTAATATCCGCAGGAGTCAAACTCGCATTCCCGCAGTCAACATAAGCAGAAGTCCCATTAAAGAGCAACGCGCCTTTACCTTTCCATCGTCCCTGAGACCATACACCGGCACTGATTGTACCATTTAATTTTTCGGGAGCATAATTGTCATATCCTTCAGAGCCCGTGGCTTTATTTGCAAGAGTTGCACCACCTTCTCCCTCCATAAAGTCGTAATATGCCACCAGGCCTTGATCGGTACGCAGACTGTTCTTATAGCCCAGCCATCTGCCAAAATGGGCTTTGAGTTTGGCTTGCGCCAGTGCCGGCAACAGCATTGAAGCCAAAATTGCTATGATCGAGATCACCACAAGCAATTCAATAAGCGTAAACTGCGTCATTTTTGTTTTTTTACTGTTCATAGTTTTTCTTTGCTCCTTCGCATAGAGTGTTTAAAAGTTGTTTTCCTTGAAAAAAATCTTTATTTTTTTCAAGCCGATCATTTTGTTTCATACTCTGTCCTCCGTTAATGTTAAAACTTATTTCGTTAAAAAACTATTTCCAAGCTTTTTGCTACTGCAACAATTTTCAGCCAGCCAGTCCACAAGCTCCGCTCCACTGCTAAAAATTTCATTAATATTCATCTTACTTAGCTCTTTTTATCACTACCCGTTTAAAATATTAATCAATAAAAACCCAGCCAAAACCGTAAAAATAAAGATTATTAAAATCCCCAATAAAGTAATTAAATTCTCTGTCATTTTATTCTCCTGTAAAGCATGCTTTGCGAAAGTATATATTCAGTTTCTCAACCCGCAAATACTGGTGAAGATCCATTTTATATTATAAATAAGAAATAAAAAACTTGTATCGCCCACAAACTAATGAAAAGTAAATAGGAGAGAATGACAGACGATACAAGCAAAACTTTTTAATATTGTCAATCATCCCAAATGCCAGCCTTGCTTTTTCCAGACATAGGTTTAACACCAATAATATAGTCTTATCTCTATTTAATATAGTCTTACATCTATTAATATCCAGTATCTTTCTTCATTTTTTTTGCTTTTTTATTATTCTATAGTTTTATATCTATAAAATTCAAACAGGTACACAATGAAAGATAATGACTTCATAAACGCAATCAGAGAAAGTATTAAACGAGTTGGCTCTGAGGTAAAATTAGGTAAAACATCAGGACTTAAGCAACCTGATATTAATCGAATTAAAAATTGTAAAGTACCAATAAACAATATAACTATTGGTACATTGCGGAAATTATTTCCTGATATGCAAATTGATTTCTTTGGAACCGGAGGACGGAGAGGATGCAGGGCTCAAATAACGCAAATGCTAAACAGTTTAACCGAACAAGAACGAAATGAGATTATGCTTGCTATTGCTGTAGCATATCCACATGTTGTGAAAAAAAAATTCAACTAAAACAACCTCAGCATCCGTCCGTTTTATTTTTAGGGGGCCTCTTGTTTTTTTCTGCACACAGAGTTAAACTAAATATATGAATTCAGAAGCTAAAAAATTTCACCCCGGAGATGTCCCTCCCCAACCGGGGGTGTATGTATACCGCGACCGTTTCGGGACGGTTATTTATATCGGTAAAGCCGCCAATCTGCGGCACCGCATGAGTCAATATTTCCAGGCGTCACGAATGAACCGCGCTGACCCTAAACAGCGTTCACTGCTTAAATCTATTTATGACTGGGATTTTTTTGTAGTCAAAAATGAAGATGAAGCCCTGATTCTGGAATCGCGGCTCATCAAGGAATACGCTCCTCAATACAATATCCTCATGCGTGACGACAAGCGTTTCCTGCTGGTTAAAATTAATTTGAAGGAAGATTTTCCGCGCCTTGACCTCGCCCGTGTCCGCAAAGATGATGGATGCAAATACTTTGGCCCTTTCCCGAAGGGCTCCGCCCTGCGCTCGACAATTGAATTTCTCAGCGCTTATTTCGGATTGCGCACCTGCAAGCCGAACTCGCCAGATGAAAGCACCAGGAAACACTGCCTGAAACGCATAGTAAAAGACTGCCTCGAACCATGCACCGGCAAAGTTACAAGAGAACAATATCATCAGCATATCGAAAAAATGCTGCAGTTACTGAACGGTAATATTGACTCTGTAATTAAAGAACTCGAAAACAAAATGCGCGAAGCCGCTGAAAAAAAACAATTTGAAAAAGCCGCCCGCTTCCGGGACGTCATCACAAATATTAAAACCGTTTTCGGAGAAAAAACTCGTTCATTCCGTTACGCGTCGATTCCGTCGGCTCCCGGATATGCCGCCGTTGAGGATCTGCAAAAAGTTCTCGACATGTCGTCCCCGCCAATGATTATCGAGTGTTTCGACATTTCAAATATCCTCGGCACTCTCGCCGTGGCAAGCATGGTTCGCTTTGAAAACGGCAGCCCCGCTAAAGATAAATACCGACGCTTTAAAATCCGTGAAGTCGATCAAATTGATGATTTCGCCATGATGCAGGAAGTTATCAAACGGCATTATTCCAGAAAAATACGCGAAAAACAGCAGTTACCGGATTTATTGATGGTAGACGGCGGCAAAGGGCAACTGTCGTCCGCAATGGAAACTCTCGCGGAAATTAATTGTCCGCCATTAACAGTTATCGGGCTGGCTAAAAAAAATGAGGAAATATTTTTGCCGGGTCAAAGCGAGGCTGTTGTCCTTGATCGGCATTCCCCGGCTCTGCGCCTGCTCCAGGCTGTCCGCGACGAAGCTCACCGCTTCGCTATCGGCTATCACCGCAAACTGCGTATGCAGCGTTTACAGGAATCATTACTCGATGATATTCCGGGAATCGGCGCTAAACGGAAACAAGTGATTTTACGGCATTTCGGTTCAATTCGTAAACTCCGGCAGGCCGGCGCGGAAGAGATTATGAGAAAGATTCCGGGCGCGGGACGAATTTTTGCTGAAAGAATAGTTGAATTTCTACATAAAAAAGATTAATGTAAGCATAAGCGCAAAAATATTCATTGGAGAAAAAATGAAACTCTTTTCAAGATTATTTATAATTTCAGCAATACTTTGCGGTGTTTTGCTTTTAAACGGTTGTATCTCTCCGAGAAGCAAATGCCTGGCAGACGCGGAAGATGGTGACGCGAAAGCTCAAGGTCTTCTAGGCAGCATATTTCTCACCGGCAACGGCTCGGCGATAAATTATTCCGAAGCTTACTACTGGCTGCGGCTCGGCGCCGCTAACGGCGACAGCCTCGCGGCTTATCACCTGGGAGTGATTTATCAATATGGACTTGGCAAAGTCATACCCGATCAGGTACGCGCGGCAAGACATTATAAAAGCGTTTACAAAAATATTCATGCTCAAGCTAAAAAAGGTGATTTGGCATATGTGAACATTCTCGCGGAAATGTATTATTACGGACGATGCCTTAAGCAGGATAAACAAGTCGCCTTGAAAATGTTTAAAGAGTGCGTGAGACGCAGCTGGGAGCCGTCAGTCGAAAATTTAGGTGTAATTCTTTTTACCAATGGAAAAATCAAAGATGCCGGCAAGGCAAAATCTTTGTTGATTGAAGCCGCGGGCTACAACTACCCGAAAGCTCAATTTTACCTCGCCGAATACTATTTCCGATACGGCGACAGCAAGGCCGCTATGGTGCAGATGAAAAAATCAAGCGCGGGCGGTTTCCCGCCGGCAATGTTCAGGCTGGCTGAAGAATATTCTAAAATA
>DAOWBJ010000090.1 GCA_030634125.1 Victivallales bacterium | reverse complement strand
TACGTTTGCCGTTTACTGTAAAAACGTAAATACCAGTTTTTGCCTCGTTTGAACAGATGTCCCTGACCTTTATTTCTCTCGCTCATAACTTTTGTATCCATTTGTAGATTTTTGTATCCCTTCTGGGCACATATATAGAATATAGTCAATCATGGGAGATTGCAAGTTTTGAGGAGAAAAAGATGGTACGCCCGTAGGGATTTGAACCCCAAACCTTCTGGTCCGTAGCCAGACGCTCTATCCAATTGAGCTACGAGCGCGTATTTCATCTCTTTTGATGAGCTCTTATAATATACTAAAAACTCGCAGGGTCAAGCCCGGTAAGTAAAAAAACAATAAAAAAATTGAATTATTGATGCTTTTAGCTGTTTGCCGCTTTAATACGTTCGGCGACTTCGCGCTCGTAAGCGTCCAGGTCAGCAATTTCTATCATGGCAACATTACTCTTTATTGCGGCTTCGGCAACATAACGTGCTACACGTGGAACAACACGCGGATCAAATGGTTTTGGAATGACATAGGTATTCTTAACCGGAACTCCACCTTCAAACATACCGGCGGCGGCATCTTCAGGATATGCTGCAGTTAAAATTTCCAGAACATCAGAAGGGGTCGGCTCGTTGACTAATGAAGCTAGAGCTTCAGCGGCGGCGAGTTTCATTTCTTCGTTGATGTTTTTGGCGCGGACATCTAGAGCACCTCGGAAAATTCCGGGGAAACCAAGTACGTTATTGACTTGATTCGGGAAATCCGTACGTCCGGTTCCGACTACAGCCGCGCCGGCGGCGAGAGCTTCGTCCGGAAAAATTTCCGGAACAGGATTTGCCATCGCGAAAATAATTGGATTTGAAGCCATGGTTTTGACCATTTCGGCATCGACTGCTCCGGCAACGGAGAATCCGAGAAAAATATCAGCTTTTTTCATTGCTTCGGCTAAAGTACGCTTTTCGGTTTGAACAGCAAAGTTTTCTTTTTCAGCAGTTAAGTTGCCGCGTCCTTGATAGATCACGCCTTTTGAGTCGCACATGATGAAGTTTTCACGTTTAGCTCCCGCGGAAATGTAGAATTCGCAACAGGCTATTCCGGCGGCACCGGCACCGCTGATAACGAATGTGCAGTCTTCGATTTTCTTACCGACCATTTTTAAAGCGTTAATAATGGCGGCTTGTGAAATGATTGCGGTTCCGTGCTGATCGTCGTGGAATACCGGTATTTTCATTATCTTTTTCAGCTCCTGCTCAACTTCAAAACACGCCGGAGCGGCGATGTCCTCGAGGTTGATGCCGCCGAAAGTAGGCTCAAGCTTTCTGGTGAATTCAATTAAAGCTTTGGCGTCGGTTTTGCCGTTTTCCTGAAATACATCACTAACGCATATCGGCATGGCGTCGATGTCCGCAAAGCGTTTGAACAGAATACATTTTCCTTCCATTACCGGCAGACCCGCTTCGGGGCCGATATTACCCAGTCCGAGTACGGCGGTTCCATCGCTGACTACGGCAACGATATTGCCTTTAGCGGTGTATTTCCATACATCCCGCGGATTTTCTTTAATCGCCATGCATGGAGTCGCCACGCCTGGTGAATAAGCTATTGATAAATCTTTTTGAGTTTCACATGGCTTAGTTGTTTTAAGGGCAATTTTACCCGGGACCGGACTTGCGTGATAATCTAAACACGCTTGTTCGAATTTTGCTTTGTCAGTCATTTTTTAGTTCCTTACCGGGATATTATGTTTTTTAAAAAATTCTTTTGTCTCGGGGACGGTGAAAGTTCCAAAGTGAAAAATGCTTGCCGCGAGAACCGCATCGGCTTTGCCTTTTTCCAGAACCTCTACCAGATGTTCCAGGGTTCCGGCTCCACCGGAGGCGATAACCGGTACGGAAACAGCTTCGGATACAGCTTTTGTAAGTTCGCAGTCGTAACCATTTTTGGTGCCGTCGGCGTCCATACTGGTCAAGAGGATTTCGCCAGCGCCCAGTTCAACGCCTTTTTTTGCCCATTCGACAGCGTCCAGATCAATAGCTTTTCGTCCGCCGTGGGTATAAACCTGCCATTTGTTTTTTTGTCCGGGAACACGTTTGGCATCAATAGCTAATACAATACATTGACTGCCGAAGCGTTCCGCCCCGGCGCGGATCAGATCGGGATTATTGATAGCGGCGGTGTTCACTGAAGTTTTGTCGGCGCCGTTATTGAGCATTAAACGCATATCTTCTACTGTGCGGATTCCTCCGCCGACGGTCAGCGGAATAAAAACTTGCGAGGCGGTGCGCCGCACTACGTCAACCATTGTCGCGCGGTTATCGCAGGTGGCGGTAATATCTAGAAAAACTATTTCATCAGCACCTTGTTTGTCGTATTTTATCGCAGCTTCGACGGGGTCGCCGGCATCAACGAGATCAACAAAATTGACTCCTTTAACCACTCGTCCATCGGTAACATCCAAGCATGGGATAATTCTTTTTGCCAGCATTGGTTCATTCCTTAGTAAACTTTTTAGTAAACAAAATTAAAAATACAATATTACTCATAAAAATATGATTGCAAGTTATAAAAAAAGAAAATAAAAGAAATCGCACCGGGGCGTCGCCGGACGCGGTCAAGCGGCGGAACGCAATTGAACAGTTCCGCCTTGAAAAGATGCGAGCGTTCGAGATTTTTTTGGGGTGCAACTGGCGAACACGGTTTTGACTGGAGTTTATTTTGAAAAAACAGCATCCAGGTATATTACATGTCCATCAGCTGCGCATCTCTGGGACAGATTTCCAATATACTTGAACCCGTGACTAAACAACAACATGGATATATCCTTGAATGTTGCTTGTCCCTCATATAATTGGTCTATGCCAACTTCTAAAATACAAGCTTTTGCTTTGGCAAATGTTTCAGCTCCGCCTTTTATTACCCTGTCTTCAAATCCCTGTACATCGAGCTTAATTAAAATGTCATCTTCAAGGGATTCGTCAAGGGATTGAGCCCAGGTATCTAAAGTTGTCGCTTTTACAGTGGTCTTAATATGTTTCTGGGTAAACGGATAGGTAGTATTGCCGACTTCAGTATTCTTTAAAAAAGAGGAGGATGGAGAATGTTCAGTATGGTTATATATTTCAAAATCACCTTCATCTGTGCCAAGAGCAAGATTGAATGGTTTAACTCTAGTTTTTGAATAGGATTCAGCCCAGTTTGCAAGATCTTCAAACGGTTCAGGAAGAGGTTCAAAGCTATAGATTTCTGCATCGGGGAAAGAAGAAGAAATTTTGCGTGCAAATTGTCCAGTATTTGCGCCTATGTCAAGAATAGTTTTTACAGGCAGTTTTTTTATGCCCAGCAAAGTACGGTCTCCAACGCAATTAAGAGGGATAATGGCATATCCACAGTTGTTGAAAAAGTTTCGAACGCATTTTTTTAAAGCAGACGGCAAATATTTTCTCATTTTTCACGGTTCCATTTTAATTTTCGCCAGATATTCATCTATTTTACATATTGTACTTAATTACTTTTATAACCTTAGATTCAAAATACAAGTGTCGGATTTGTGTTTTTTAGTCTCCGGCGCGGCCGGATGGCGTCACCGATATTTTTCTCATTTTTTCTTTTAAAAATATTCTAATTTGTTTGTAATTTTGCAAATAGGTATTAGATTGTGGACTTGTTGTTATATATTAAATTTGATTGAAACCTTAATCCAAGTTTGGATTTAAGCTCTTTATTATTCAGAGCCAACCCGGAAGGTTTTGAGCGACAGTGTGTTAGCTGTACTGCTGTTTACTCTCCTTCTGTGTCCCTTGTTGGTTTAAGATTTTGATCGCAAACTTATAAAATGAGGATCATAATGTTTATGCCAAAGGATATTCGTGTTTATTCCGGCAGTGCTCATCCGAAGCTTTCTAAAGCTATTGCTGATTATCTTGAGATTCCGTTGGGCAAGATAAACCTTACGCATTTTCCAGATGGTGAAATTTTTGTTCAATTTGAAGAGAATATCCGTCGTGCTGACGTTTTCCTTATTCAGCCCACTTGTACTCCTACAAATGAAAATTTAATGGAACTGTTGATAATGATGGACGCGGCGAAGCGCGCTTCAGCCGCGCGAATCACTGTAGTGGTGCCATATTATGGTTATGCGCGCCAGGACCGCAAAGATCGTCCCCGTGTTCCTATTACCGCCAAGCTGGTAGCTAATCTTCTGGTTGCCGCTGGAGCTAACCGTATTATCACAATGGATTTGCATTCACAGCAGATTCAAGGTTTTTTCGATATTCCTGTTGATCATCTTTATGCCCGTCCGATAATTGTTCCTTATCTGAAAGAATTACTTGGAAGTGAGCCGGTGGTTGTTTCTCCTGATTCCGGCAGTGTTAAGATGGCTATGGCGTATTGCAGTGGTTTGAATGCCGGTTTAGCGGTTGTTGCCAAGCGTCGAATTAATGCCGATACGGTAGCGTCATCGCATCTGGTTGGCGAGGTTGAGGGAAAAGTTTGTGTAATTACCGATGATCTTACTTCTACCGCGGGTACAATTTGCGCGGCGGCGGATATTTTGAAGAAAGCCGGCGCGGCTAAAATTTATGTTGTTGTTTCGCATTGTTTATTAAATGAGAAAGGCAAGAAAAAATTATTATCCGACACTAGTATTGAACAACTTATTACTACCGACGGCGTACCGCACACGGATGATCTTGACGGAAAGGTCAAGGTTTTAAGTGTCGCGCCGCTTCTCGGGGAAGCTATAAGACGTATTCATCAGGGAAGATCCGTATCTTCTCTTTTTAGAATGAAAGAATAACTCAATCATACTTATCAATAACAAAAGGAAAGGAAGTGTATGAGCAGCAAAACAAACTATGAACTCGCAGTTGAGTCGCGCGGTGACCTGGGAACGGCCGCATCGCGACGGGCTAGAAAAGCTGGAAAAATTCCAGCTGTCATGTACAGCCGGGGCGCGGAAACCGCGCCTCTATTCGTAAACGCAAAAGAGTGGGAAGCTCTGTCGAGACACGACTTCAACTTGTTGACTTTGCTTGAGGGCAAAAAGAAAACAGCTGCTGTTGTGAAAGAAGTTCAGCGTAACTACTTAAAGGCTTATGTTGTACATATTGACTTTCAAGAAGTTAAGATGGACGAGAAAATCACTGCTTCAATACCGGTCAGACCTGGATACGGCGAAGCTGTTGGTGTATCTAAAGGCGGTAATTTCGAACAGGCACTTTATGAAATCGAAATTAACTGTCTCCCCGGCGACCTGCCGGAGCATTTTGAAGCGGATATTACCGCTTTGGAAATTGGCGACTCATTACATGTCAGCGAAATTGCATTGCCGGAAAATGTTGAGTTGATTTCAGATCCTAAGCTTATCGTTTTCCATGTTGCTAAGCCGGTAGCGGAAGAAGTTGCGGAGGTTGAAGAAACTGAAGAAGGTGCAGAAGGCGAAGGCGCAGAAGCAGCTGAGTCAGCTGAATCAAGCGAAGAAGCTGCAGAGTAATTAACTTTTAGAGTAAGGATTGTCAATGAGCGGGGAGTCTAGTCAAATCAGTATGATTGTTGGTTTGGGAAATCCCGGACGAGAGTACGAAGGAACCCGGCACAATGTCGGTTTTGACGCGACTTCAGCTTTTATGGCATCTTTACCTGTAAGTTTTAAGAAAAAGGAAAAATACAACAGCGTTTATTGGGAAGGACGTTTTAAGGGACGCAATTTATTGGTTCAGCATCCGTTGACTTTTATGAATTTGAGCGGAAAAGCAGTAGCGGCTTTAGCCAGAACCAAAAAGATTCTCCCTTCGGAGATCATCGTGGTATATGATGATATGGATTTGCCCCTGGGAAAGATCAGGATTCGTAAAAGCGGCAGCAGCGCAGGACACCGCGGTGTTGAATCGCTTATCGAAAATCTTGAAAGCTCGAAATTCCCGAGGTTGCGAATTGGTATTGGCCGCGCCCGGGCTGAAACAATTGATTATGTATTAGCTAAGTTTGAAAAAGATGAACAGCAGATACTTGATGAAGTGTTTAAAGCAAGTGTAGACGCGTTAACTCTAAGCTTGACTCGTGGAGTCGGATATGCTATGAACAGTTTTAACAGCATAAACCATGAGCAGGATAAAAAATAATAAATTCGATTGAAAAGTCGGAGTCATATTAATGGAATGGAGGTAAAATCTTGAAAAAGTACGAAGCAATATTCATTTTGGATATTAGGAAAGTTGATGATGAAGGTGCTGGGGTCAGCAGTGAAATCGAAACTTTAATTAAGAAATGGGGCGGAGAAATGCTTAAGTCGATTTCTCTGGGTCGTCGTCAGTTTGCTTATGAAGTTAAAAAACGCAAAGGCGGAATTTACTGGAATTATGTATTTACTGCTTTGCCGGACAAAGTTAAAGAGCTCAAGGAAAATTTTCGCCTTGATGAGCGTGTATTGCGCAATATGATCATTAATTTTGACCGTCCGACCGTTGAGAAGAGCGGTGTTGTAGCTCCAATTGCAGATGTTCCAACAGAGGAATAAGTAAATTAAAATATCTGATTTTAAACAAACAGCCAAAGGAGAGTGTGTATGGCATCATTAAATAAAGTATTTTTACTCGGAAACTTAACTAGAGTGCCGGAATTGAGATATACTCCAAGCGGTGCTGCTGTCTGTGAATTTGGTTTGGCGGTAAACCGTAAATATGTATCGAATAATCAGGAAAAAGATGAAACCTGCTTCGTTAATATTGTGGTTTGGGGCAAACAGTGTGAATCATGTCAGCGTTATCTGGAAAAAGGTTCAGCCGCAATGATT
>DAOWBJ010000238.1 GCA_030634125.1 Victivallales bacterium | reverse complement strand
TTAGTTCTGTATTTTTCTGAGACTTCCTGAATATCATCATCATTACCATCATCATTATTCATATCATTTTCCGAATCTTTGGCAACCTTAACCCTCGTGGGAGTTTCACCTAATATTGTCATTTGCGATGTTTCAAAAGGAGGAGAAGTTACCACAACAAGTTCCAGTATTTTGTTAACATTGTTAGTTATTGTCATTACCGCGTTTGGGGGAACATAAACCATAATGCCTTTTTTAAGGACAATCATATTGTTATCGATAAGTAATTTTCCGCCGCCGGAAAGAGCGTAAATAATTTGCGAACTTGTTTGTTTGTATTTAGGAGGGCTCACTCCTGAAGGAATCTTAATCAAAGTCATGCTGCATTTTATTTTTACATTGTCAGCTTTCGGGAAAAACACTTTAACGATTTCAGTTTCTTTAAGTTTTCTATTTTCAATCAGGGGCAATTCATAAATATCTTTAATAATTACGGCTTTGCCGTCCGGGGAATTCAGTTTAACATTTTGCGGAGCCGGACCTGAATTTACACAAGCGCCCAAAAAAATACTGAAGGCAACGGCAAAAATACCAAAAAGTATATTTCTCATAATAATAAATCCTTTAATTTCTTTAATACAATTCCATTAATTGCGGAATCAGTCCTTGACAATTCCTACCACTGTTTCGACTACTGTTTCGACCATGTTTTCGAGGCTGTATCTTGTTGAGTTAAGCTCTACTGTATTGTAGCCGGCAAAATTACTCAAATGATATTCTGCCTTGAGATAATCTTTGCTCTCATAATATTCCGGCGGAAACTCCTGAGAACCGAGAAAAAATGCGTCAACCGGTAAAACATAAGATTTGATCTTATATTTATATGAAGCCGCCATGCAAAATTCTTCTATAAAAAAGAAAAACGGTAATTTTTCGTTGAAATTCAAGTGAAAATCCTGCAATAGCTCCGCGTTAACTATCATGCAGCATGAATCAATATTGTCAACCAGTTTGAGCTTCTGTTCTTTGCGGGAACGTTGTTTAGGAGTATAATCCTCGTCACTAATCACTCCGCCAACCTTAACTATTTCATTTAAAAACTTGAAACGCAGCCACGAAAATTTCCGTTTGGTTCTAGCTCCCCTTACTCCATAAATGGAATTGGGTTCCAAAGTTTTAAGAAGTTCTTTAAAATCTTCTAAAAAGCTGAATCCCTGATTACAGAAGATTATCCAGTCATTCGGCGAGGCTTTCTTAAGGTGATTTTCCAGGAAATCATTATAACGTTGAGTAATACTTATATCTTCTTGTGAGTTGTCATAAGTAATCAAGTTACAATCTTTCATGAATTCATTATTTTTGATGGATTTTTCATAAAGTTCAAAATCCTTCACAACTGTAACAATATAAATTTTTGACTTAGACATAAGCTTATTCATCCCATTTTTTACGCGCAACTAAACTATTTTTTGCGAATTATTTTTTTGCCGCCAAATCCCGTGCAGATGCCAGCAACGAATATTTAGCTTTAAGCGCACTTTTCATATTGGCCGGGAATTCTTTTTCCCCGTTGAGGCAAGCGATAAAATCATCACGAACCGCGGCAAAATGTTCCTCGTGGGTAGTGCGTAATTCTGTTGGTATTTCCAGTCGCAGACCTTCGCCGTCCCGAACGACTTCAAGTCCCTCGCGCCCCATTTTTTCAACAGCTGTTTTCAGCAAGGCTTTCATTTCGTCAATATTTCCATTTGGCTTAATGAAAAGTTCCGGTTTATTTCCAGTCTGCGGACCTTGTTCGATAATTAAATCCGATTTACTGCCGCGCATAATTGAATAATGCGTATCGCCGCCGCCTTCAGGAGCTTCCAGAGCCCAGATCACAGACAGCTTGACAGCTGTGCCTCTTAATTTATAAGTAAATTCACCGTTAGAGTAAAGCCTGAGAATATCATCTTTTACTTTTCCCATAATTTCACGCGGAAACTGTTTTTGCCTGGTAATCAGCGCGAATTTGTCCAAAGGAACGTCCGTATGCCAGCGTTTTGCGTCACAAAGCTCATAGTCGGTCACGAAATCAAATTCTTCGCCATCAAAAACCATCCACTGTATCAAGTCAACTAAATGGGTGGTAACGTCAACAATACCTTCGCCCTGCATATTGACATCGAAATACCATGCGGGACGGACTAAGGGTCTGCCGTTGACGTTCTTAAAAAGATGATGGATACTTTCTTTAACAATCGCGGGCTCATCGTCAATCACCAGCTCACCGAAAATATCTTTGTCCGCCATAAGTTCTTTCTGGAGTATCGAAGTAATCTCATGACGTTCAGTCATAATATCATCAATTTCCGCGCCGTCGGCCAGGAGCTCTTCGAGAATTTTAACACCGCGCTGGTTTATAGTCAAAGGCTTGTCGCTGAGGACTTTTATGCCGGCATCGCGCATAGCTTTGATATAATGAATTTTGCGGTTGTTTTTGCCCGCGAAAATAGCGATATCGCCCCGGGCTTCCCCGACCGCGCGTTCAAGAAAATCATCTCCCGCGTAAACGTGCAGATCCCATGAAGTTGGATTGTCCCCGCGGCTGTTAAATGATCTTACTAAACGTATAAAACTTCTTAAATCAGCACCCTCTTCAGCATAAACATAAACGTCTTTACTCAAGTCTGGATGCATCTCACGCAAGGTCAACGCCGCATGAAAATGACCGGGATTAATAACTATCAAAGTGTGCATCATTTTCCTTTTGCATAATATTTTTTCAGTACACTATTATACTTTAGTGTAAAAACTAATATTTGCAAGTCGCATCCGGCAAATCACGGGAAATTTCGTTTTCGCGGTAACCGAAGCCGGAACCGCTCAAGCTTGCAAAGTCAACAATCCCGTTGCGCCGGGCGTATAGATGAGGGTGAATCCTCTCTTCAATAATGGAGGCGGCGGGATAAAACTGCATAGCATTGCATTCAACACCCATTATCGTGCCGGAATAGGCCGCCAACAGAACATGAGGAACTATCGCCAGCATCGGATTAGTCAAATCCTGCACCATCAAAGTCATGCCGTGAGCTTTTGCCCAACACATGCTCAACAAAGCGCCGGTTTGAGTTTTGCATACTTTCAGCGCCACCCCGGTCCAACCCAGCTTACGTCCAAGCTTGACGAATTTCCAATCGTGCGCGCTTTCATCCATGAATAAAGGTTTCCGCGCGGAAACGCTGTGTACATCAATCTGATTGTTCTCAAGATCATAAGGAAAAGGTTGTTCAACATAGAGTATGCGGCGGAATACATCAGGATTTTCCATCACCAGGCGATCCAGAATCTCGTTTACATACTCCGGCGCGGTAACCATACAGTTGAAATCCGTGGAAAGCCAGTCCACATTATGTTCTTCAGCCATTTTCCCGACCGAGACGAGACGCTGGTAATCAGCTTCCTGATCGTTGCCGCAAAGCTTTATTTTCAAACAATTCAAGCCATCAACTTCAATCCATTCATCCAGAAGCACCGGATACCCGTCCTGAGGTTCATTTCCCGTCAGATCAGCTTTAGTCAGCAAATCCCTGCCGCCAACCAGATGCCAGGCCGGAAGTTTTGAAGGAACTTCATCCACAAAGAAATCACAAGGATATTTTCCGTCAAAAGAAACATCCGCGTCCTCAGCGGGAGTCAGATAAAAACTCAGATCATGATTCATATATTTGCTGTCGTATGTCTCATAAACCGGCAGCTCATGCAGATTTCCGTAAGCGTCATGCAATGCCAAATCAAAAGCGGAAAGACAGAC
>DAOWBJ010000271.1 GCA_030634125.1 Victivallales bacterium | reverse complement strand
TTTTCTTTGCCGGTCAGATTAAGCAGAAAAAAATTTGATGCTCCTTTAAGAGCACCGCGTCCGCCGACACTTCTGAAAGTTGTTGTTATCTTTTTCGGGTTTTTCCTGGCTGTATTCAGCAAACGTTCTGCCGATGCCTTGATAATTTTTTTACGGACAGGTGACGGCAGGCAAAATAACGTTTTAAAGGATTTATTTAATTCCTTACGGGTTGCTTCCGCCACGTACTTTTCCGCCATCTCAGGATTTTTTAAAAGCCCTCTTTTCTCCCTTCTGCCGAGGCTTCTGAATGACTTGTCAATTACGTTCAGAAACTTTTCCGGTTCTATGTTTTGCGGATGCATAATAGCATTTTGAATAATTTCAGCATTGCGCCGCCGCTTGTCAAGCCAATTACTTAAATACAGCACTATTGCAATTATTAATGCTGATAAAACTATGCTGGAAGACCAAATAATTTTCTGTTTCTTATTAAATTTCATTAGTTATTAATCCATTGTTATATTGTATTTGCGACAGGGATAGTAATCTTTGAGATTTATCCGCAACAGATACCGCCTGCTTTGCCTTGACTAAAACTTCAGCCAGAGATTCAAGATAACTATTGAAATATTCTATTCCCATATCTGATATATAAATTGTAGTGCGCGGCACTCTCTTGATAAATGTTTTAGTTATTGCAATCATTTCCGCCTCTTCCAATACACATAAATGACGATTCAGATTGCCGTCTGTCATATAACATTCCGTTTTCAGTTCCCTGAACGACATTCCGCGGACAGTTGAGTTGCACAACGCAGACATAATTGCCAGTCTTTTCGGGTTATGAAATATACTCTTTAGTTTTTCATATAAATCAGTCCTTGTATGTTTACTCATTAGTTTGTCATCTCCTGTTTTTATAAAGAGTTAGCCCGCAGGTTGTTTCGCCGGTACAGATAATGATACCAAGCGGAACGGAGTTAATGAACCGCACATTCAAAAACAAAAACAACGCGCCGCAGATAATGTAATAAATTCCCACGATATAGTTGCCTTTCGGCAGAGTCTGACGATAACTGACATGAACAAGTCCATATATACATAACCATACTCCCATTAGCATATCGTATTGCTGATGTTGAATCATAGCGGCAGAAAAAATAATTCCAACTGTTACCTCCGGCAGCATGTCAATAGCCGGAAGCAGCCTTACCCATTGACGTTTAATGGTTTTATTGAAAAAAAACCAATAAAACAGACCGGCGTAATTAATCAGCATGGCAGTAAAAATAATGACGGTCCAGCCAATTAAATGTGCCTGAATTGTTTTCGGGCAATATGATGACGCCATAATCAGCGCTCCCAATAAGACAATGCACCCTCCGATAATTTTTGTCTGCCATGAATATCCCGAAAAATATTTTTTCCCTAGAATAAAACCCTGAAGCTGTTTGATTTGCGCCAGCGCGTCATGGACATTATCAGCAATCATAATTATAAGTTCCTTCTCTGTTATTAATGATAAATATTACATAACTTTAATAAAACCACTCTTTAAATAATAACATAACACATGAAAAGTGCTTTGCAAGACAAAGTACTTTAATTTTTTATATATTAGAAAAACCGCAAAAGTATGATAAAGTTAGAACTTGGTTTTGTAAACATCGGGAAATAATATGCAAACAATAGATTTTATAGTTTTTTACGCTTACCTGGCAGTCGTTTTGATTGTCGGATTAACGATGTACCGTCGTCAACATACGGAAAAAGAATTTTTTCTGGCGGGGCGTTCGCTGGGCTGGTTTCCGCTGGGGATTTCGATAATGATAACGATGTTGACCGCAGTCAACTTCGCTGCATTTCCTGCTGAAATATTTAAAAACGGCTGTTATGTTTTGATTGCTCTGCCAATCTTTATTGTAGTGGCTTTCCCAGTCAGCAAAATATTTATCCCCTTCTTTCAAAAACAAAAAACATCCAGTCCCTATGCTTTTCTTGAGGATGTTTTTGACCTGAAAACACGTTGTCTGGCGAGCATTTTATTTATGCTGTGGCGCCTCATCTGGATGGCGGTAGCACTGTATGCTTCGGCGCGAATACTCTCAGCTGTAACCGGCTATCAGTTATGGTCGTTGATACTTATATGTGGAATAATAACCGTAGCATATACGTCTTTCGGCGGTTTGCGGGCTGTGGTCTGGACGGATGTGGCGCAGTTTTTTGTTCTTCTGAGCGGAATAATTACCGCTTTGATATTAGTTTCTCTAACTACGGAAGGCGGTTTTGGCGGGATATTTGCTAATGCCCTTGAGCACAATGTTTTCAAGCCGGTAGTTCCCTATGATCCCGAATTTTTCTCATTTGACCCGACGATCCGAACGACTTTCTGGAGTGGAACGATTGGTACAATGGTAGCGTTTTTAGCTCGTTACGGAGCTGACCAGATGGTTATTCAGCGTTATTTAGCGGCGAAATCCCTGCCCGAGGCACGCAAAAGTTTTGCGTTTAACATTGTATGTGTATTATCGATTCTTTTTTTACTGGTGATATTCGGTATGGCAATGCATTCTTATGCGGTGCATACGGATATTATGGGGAAATTCTCCAAGCCGCTGAAATATATGGCTGTTTTGATAAGGTCTTTACCATACGGTGCGGCCGGCTTGTTAGCGGCGGCTTTGCTGTCGGCAACCATGTCGAGTATTGACTCCGGTATTAATGCTTGTTCGCTGGCGTGGATCAAAGATTTTTATCATCGTTTTTTCAATAAGGAAGAATTCAGCAAAGCGCATCATATTCGTTACAGTGTATATTTTTCAATAGTCATTGGTGTATTAATAATTGTTTTCGCGGAACTCTTTATTATTGTTTTTGGAAAGCATCACAGTATATTCGCAATGGTAAACAAAGTTATTAACGGTTTGGGCAGTCCATTATTAGTACTGGTAGTGCTCGGAATGTTCAAACACCGTCTCAGAGCCAACAGCGTATTCTGGGGAGTAATAATTGGAACATTATTCAGTATTTCGACCGCGCTTTTCGTGGAACATCTCGCATTGCATTATTACGCCGTAGTCAATCTCTTAGCTACCGTAGCCATTTGTTATATCCTGGACTTTGTTTTTCAAAAAAACCGCTTGACCGCGGTCGGTGATCCAACGGGCGAAAGCGTTGGGCGTCCATCTCCAATGGACGAAACTTAAGCGGTACTCCGCGCAAATCAAACAACTCCTCCTCGAAAGATGTAAAGCTGTAATCTGGCGTTCATGGCTGTTCAAGCTAATTGAAAATTATATATTCGCC
>DAOWBJ010000249.1 GCA_030634125.1 Victivallales bacterium | reverse complement strand
ATGAAATACTTCAAATTATGAAAAAATGACTTATTTTGCGTATTCGAATTTATAATAAAATAAGTGATTAAAGATAATGATTTCTACATCAAAAATAACAATGCGTTTTGGCAGAGACACGCTTTTTGAAGACGTGTCGGTTAAATTTACTCCTGGCAACCGCTATGGACTGATCGGAGCCAATGGTTCCGGGAAATCCACATTTATGAAAATCCTTACCGGGCAACTTGATCCTTCTCAAGGCGAAGTGTTCATAGGAAAAGACTGCGTTCTGGGTTATTTGCATCAGGACCATATGGTATTTGATGAATGCGCGATCCTTGATACTGTCTATATGGGTAATAAAAAACTATGGGCACTGCATTGTGAGCGCGAAGAGCTTTATTCAAAAGATGACTTGACCGACGCGGAAAATGAGCGTTGCGGCGATATAGAAGAAGAATTTGGTAATGCCGGCGGTTATGAGATGGAAATTGAAGCAGCAAAGCTGCTCGCGGGTCTTGGTTTTAGCGATGCTATGCTCAAGGGACAGATGTCTATGCTTCAAGGCGGGTTCAAGCTTCGCGTTCTACTTGCGCAAGTTCTTTTCGGCAATCCCGACATACTGTTAATGGACGAACCCACCAACCATCTTGATATGGAATCAATTGAGTGGCTGATAGAATTTCTAAAGCGCTACGAGGGGACGGCGATAGTAATATCTCATGACCGTTTCTTCCTCAATAATGTCTGCACACATACCGCTGACCTGGATTACCACGAAATCCGCATGTTTACCGGTAACTACGATGACTTCACCATTGCCAATCTTGAAATCAAGGAATTGATGGAAAAGCAGAACAAAAAGATGGAAAAGCGCATCCATGAGTTAAAGGCATTTATATCACGATTCAGCGCCAATGCGTCAAAGGCAAAACAGGCGACATCACGTCAGAAAGAGTTAAAAAAGATAGAGTTAAACGACATGAAGCCCAGTTCCAGGGTTTCCCCTTATATTCGATTCGAGCCTAAAGCACGCCTTGGTGAAAAAGTAATTAAGCTCAAAAAAATCTCCAAAACATACGACACGACTCTCTTTAAAGATTTCTCATGTGAGATCGGCTCTAAAGAAAAAGTGGCGATTATCGGTAAAAATGGTATAGGTAAAACGACTCTGCTAAAAATTCTCGCGAAACAACTGGAGCCGGATACCGGATCTGTAATTCATGGCGAAACTGTCAACTTAAGCATTTTCCCACAGGAACCGGGCGAAATCCTCGATATGAACCGGACTGCTATCGAGTGGCTCGGATCGTTCAACGACCCCGCCGAATACATGGCTGAAACCGAACTTCGTTCATTCATGGGGAAAATGCTATTCAGCGGTGATGACGTATTTAAAAAAATAGAAGTGCTTAGCGGAGGCGAAAAAACGCGCCTGATCATATCCCGGATGACGATGAAAGCTGGTAACGTACTGATATTTGACGAACCCACCAACCATCTTGACCTGGAATCGATCGAGGCATTGAACTTCGCTATTTCGTTAGTAAAGAATACTGTAATCTTCGTCTCACACGACCATCGGCTCATCAGCACTCTGGCTACACGAATAATCGAAGTGTCGGAAGAGGGTATCATTGATTATACAGGCGGCATCGAAGACTTTGAAGCGCGGAAGAAAAGACAGAAAGCCGAGAAAAAAGTTCAACCTTAGCTGTTTTTTTTATTGAATCTTTGTGAAATTGCACTACTGTATGACGGGTTCGAAGGTTTCTGTGTGCGGGAATTTTTTCTCGCAGACAGTTATTAAAATATAAAAAACCTTTACACGAAGGAATATACAATGGAAAAATTTGATCTCTGCATTATCGGCGCTGGACCTGGCGGCTATGTCGCGGCAATTCATGCCGGACAAAAAGGCTTGAACGCAGCTATAGTTGAAAAAGAAAATTTCGGCGGAACCTGCCTCAATATCGGCTGCATCCCGACTAAAACCCTGATCGCCGGAGCCGAAGTGCTTCACAAAGCCCGGCACGCGGCTGACTTTGGTGTTGACATCAGCGGCAAAATCACCCCCAACTGGGATAAAATGCAGAATCGCAAAGACGAAGTCATTGTGAAATTGCGAAAAGGCATCGGAGGCTTGCTGAAAGCCGCCGGAGTTAAAACTTTTAACGGAACAGCTTCTTTCCTCGACCGCAAAAACCTTGTAGTTAACGGCGGCGACGACAATGGCACTAAAATCAGTGCTGATAATTTTATTATCGCCAGCGGCTCTGAATCACTGGTTCCGGGATTTATCCCTGAATCCGCCAGAGTATTGACCTCAACCGAACTTTTATCTATTGAAAAGATTCCAAAAAGTCTTTTGATTCTGGGCGGCGGTGTGATTGGTTGTGAATTCGCCTGTCTGTTCGCGGAACTTGGTACAAAAGTTACTGTCGTTGAAATGCTGCCGAATATTATGTCTGTAGTAGACAAAGAAATCGGCCGCGTGATAAGCAGCAAAATGAAAAAAGCCGGAATTGAAATCTTAACCGGTACAGCGATGTCTGATATAAAAGCATCCGGCAAAGGAGTCAGCGGTAAAGTTGGCGGCAAGACTGTTAAAGCTGATTATCTGCTGGTTTCAATCGGACGTAAAGCGGTTTCTGATAATTTGAATTTAGCCGCGGCCGGTGTCAAAACAGATGAAAGAAGCTGGATACCTGTCAATGAATACTGCAAAACCAACGTTCCTGATATTTACGCGATTGGCGATATTGGCGGAAAAATCTGGTTGGCGCATTTAGCCAGCGCGATGGGTTTCTGCGCGGTGGATAACATTTGCGGCGAACGCAATGAGTTCAATTATGATTTAGTACCGGGTTGTATTTTTACAAATCCTGAAATCGGCACAGTTGGCTTGAGCGAAGAACAATGCAAAGAACAGGGCATTGACTATACCGTCGGCAAATTTCCCTTTGCGGCACTGGGCAAAGCAATGGCTATCGAAGAAACTGACGGCATGGTCAAAATTATTGCCGACAGCCAGACAGATCAAGTATTGGGCGTTCACATTGCCGGACCGCACGCTACTGATTTGATCGCCGAAGCCGTCCCGGCAATGCAGTTGGAAATTACCGCCAAAGAACTTGGTAAAGCTATACACGCGCATCCGACTCTTGGTGAAGCGATGATGGAAGCGGCTCACGCTGTTCATGGTGAATGCGCGCATATTCCTGTTCGCAAAAGAAGAAAATAATATCTTTAATTTCCTTGATACTTCTGTATATCGATGTATCTTTCTTAGATAATTAAAAACTTGGAATATATCGAATATGATTAAAAATAATAGAATCTTAATTGTAGATGATCAGGAAGACCTGCGCGAACAATTAGGCAAATTACTTGTTAACAGCGGGCAGCCAAACAAAACAAGTACATTAGTTCAAAGTATGCGCGAGCGTTTGATGGGAATTAGTGACGAAAAACAAAGCTCTGCGCCTAAAACCGCGCCTAGATATGATATTGATACCGCTGGACAGGGCGAAGAAGCTTTCGAAATGGTGCAGGCCGCTATCGACAATAAAGCACCTTAT
>DAOWBJ010000164.1 GCA_030634125.1 Victivallales bacterium | reverse complement strand
CATCAAAGTTTTCAATAACGACCTTGAGCGGATTCATAACCGCGAGGTAACGAGAAGCTATTTTATTTAAATCTCCACGCACACAATGTTCGAGCAGAGCGACATCTGTCAAGCTGTTAAATTTAGTAATGCCGACAGTGTCGCAGAATTCACGGATAGCCCTGGCTGTATAGCCGCGGCGGCGCATGCCGCTGATTGTCGGCATTCGGGGATCATCCCAGCCATTAACCAGATTTTCCTGTACAAGTTCGAGTAGATTACGTTTGCTCATGATAGTATAACTCAAATTCAAGCGGGCAAATTCAATCTGCCGCGGATGGCTTTCGAGTTCGAGAGCGTTCAGCACCCAGTCATATAAGGGGCGGTGGATTTCAAATTCAAGCGTACAGAATGAATGTGTAATGTTTTCGATAGAATCTTCCAGGCAATGCGCGAAATCATACATCGGATAAACGCACCAGTCGTCGCCGAGCCGGTAATGATGAAAACGGCGGATACGATAAATCGCGGGGTCGCGCATGTGAATATTCGGTGATGCCATATCTATTCTGGCGCGGACAACTTTTGCGCCGTCCTCAAATTTACCATCACGCATCTGCTGGAAAAGCTCTAAATTTTCTTCGACAGAACGTTCGCGTCCCGAGGGATTTTTGCCGGCTTCAGTAAGCGTGCCGCGGTGTTCAGCCCATTCATCATGAGTTAAATCACAGACATAAGCTTTGCCTTTTCTAATCAGTTCGACAGCGTAATCATACATCTGTTCGAAATAATCCGATGCATAATAAAAATGTTCGCCCCAGTCAAAACCAAGCCATTTGACGTCTTCCTTGATGGATTCGACATATTCCATATTTTCTTTGCTAGGGTTAGTGTCGTCCATGCGCAAATGACAAACTCCGCCGTTTTCTTCGGCAATATTGAAATCAATACAAATCGCCTTGGCATGTCCAATATGCAGATAACCGTTCGGTTCTGGCGGGAAACGGGTTTCGACACGACCATCGTGTTTATTATTTTTCAAATCCTCAGTGACTATCGCCCGGAGAAAATCCACAGATTCAATATTTTTTTCTTCAGTATTCATATTTATATTTCCGTATGTAATTTTATTAAAGAGTTAAAGTACTACTGTTTACGACTATTTCAAAAGCAGGTCTTTAAAAACTTCGTCAATGCCGAAACATATTTCGCGCGGCATAAAAAATAACAATCATCATGATCTCCGGTCAACTGGACAAAAGTTTTCGGCTCCGGCGCTTTGGCAAAAAGTTCCTGTCCAAAGCTGAACGGTATAATACTGTCATCACAACTGGCGATGATTAATACCGGGCATTTGACTTTGACGAGACTGTCAATCGTCGAAAATTTGTACTTAATCATCCAGGTTCCCGGCAGCCACGGTATATTCTTTTGGGCTATCTCCGGCAGTGATGTGAAAGCCGACTCCAATACCAGACCTCCCGGTGAATGTTCCGCGGCGGCATGCGCGGCAATCGCGCCGCCCACTGAGCGTCCGATAATAATAATCTTTTCCGGCGCGATTTTTCTGGTCTCAGTCAAGTAACGCCAGGCGGCGGTAACATCTTCGTACAGACCTTTTTCTGAAATAACACCAGTACTTTTGCCGTAAGTCCGATAATCAAAAATGAAAAAGTTCAGCGGCAATTTATTGAACAAAGAAATCGTGTCTAAACGATGCGAAATATTTCCCGCGTTGCCGTGGCAGAATAAAACTGTATATTTGGCATTTTCGACCGGTACAAACCAGCCGTTCAGGCTTGTTCCATCCTGACTGGTGAAATTGATGTTTTCAAAATCCAGCCCCAGGTCAGACGGCGTTCCGACCATGTTTCGTGAAGGGAAAAAAATCATTTTTTCCTGGAAAAAAGATAAAACCGTAATCAACACCAGGTAAGATAAGGTAATTATTAAAATTGTTATAAATAATATTTTCAGCATAATCCTACAAATATTTTTTATTCTTCCCGTGGCGGGAAATCAAATTCATTTTCAAGCAAACTCGCGATTTTTGCGCAGGCTTCTTCCTCATTCGGACCTTCGACCCGCAACACAGCTTTGTTTTCATAATGGAGCCCTAATGAGATCAAACTCAAAATACTATTTAACTCCGTTGGTGGATGGTCATCAGTGATCAAAGTAAAGCTTGTATCCGGGAAATCACTTTTAATTGTGGTCAGAATAACACTTGACGGGCGACAATGAATCCCTGCTTTATTATAGATTTTTACTTTTTTTTCTATCATAAATTAAATTTTCAGCTGTTAAAGTTAAGATATAACAGTATCTTACTTTTAGGAATTTTCAATCTCAACATCAGGTTACGAATGAAAAGATTTTCGAAAACACAAGTTATTTTATCTGTTTTAATCTTAGCGGCGCTTATTCTGCGCATAATCTATTTATGGCAATTCAGCGGATCTCCGTTATTCAATATAGCCGTCGGAGCAGATGTTCAAGAATATGACAATTGGGCTCGCGAAATATTAGCCTGGGGATTTAATTCCCGAAGATTACATATTCACGCGCCTTTATACCCGATATATCTGGCCTTTCTATACAACATATTTTCCTTTAAGATGCTGTGGATAAGATTATTCCAAACCCTTATAATACTAGGTGGATTCGGTGTGCTAAGCTGGGCGATACAAGCTTTTGTCGCTCCGAAACGACGTGTTTTAATGTGGATATTTTTAGCCGTCGCGGCATTCTATCCACCTTTACTTTTCTATAGTTCCGAATTAATCAGCGAGACATTACTGTTGCCCCTGATCTGCCTGACAATCTCCTTGCTTTACTGGAGCGAAAACCAGCTCGCTGCCGGGAATTTCAGAAAAGGAGCGATTTTAATCAGCGCTGGCGGAATTTGTGCCGGTTTAATGGCAATCACCCACCCGACCAGTCTGTTGTTTATCGCGCTCGAAATAATTCTGCTTTTCTTTCTTGCCCTGTTCCGCAAAAATAATAAAAAGTTTATTGTCAGATTATTAATACCGGTTTTGTTTGGCCTGATGGCTTTACTGGTCATCGCGCCTGTATGCGTTCGAAACCCTATGATCGCCAGGCGTTTCATACTTATTCAAAGAAACAGCGGTTTTAATTTTTACCTCGGCAATAACTATAATGCCACAGGAACTTGCTATATACGCCCGGGCAAAGACTGGACTGCTATTCATAGCTGGGCTAATGCCGGAGCTGCTCAAAAAGGAATAACTAAAGACAAATTTTTCGTATATATGTCTTTAAAATTTATTCGCGCGAATCCACTTGAAGAGTTTAAACTGTTGGTCAAAAAAGCTTTTTACGTCTGGAATTTCCGGGAGCTTATCGCGGGAGCGGATTCCGCGCCCATAATGTATTTCACCAGCATAGTGCGAAACGGCAAATATTTGTTTATGCTGCTCGGAGCATTGAGTATCTGCGGAATAATTCTGATTTTATGCAAGCGTGAAACTATTTTTAAATACCGTCATTTTCTCTTACTGCTGGTCGCCTGCTGGGCGGCGCAGACAATCACGGTAACCAGTGGACGTTACCGGCTGGCAATGTATCCGGCATTCTTTGTGTTCGCCGCATTCGCGCTGGATTATCTGATTCAATGCGGCAAAAACCGCAAACATTTAATTGTATATGCTATTGCTTTCAGCGCAGGAGTCCTGATAGTAACTGTTCCATCGCCGCCGGTAAATCAAAATAAAGAACAATTGGAGGCTGATTCCTTATATGGAGAAGCCTGTTTTAAACAGGACAAATACAAAGAAGCTGAAAAATATTTCCAGAAAGTTATTAAGTCTGATCCAACAAGTGCGCGAGCTTATAATTTGCTTGGCATCATCTCCGAAACAAGCTCTCCCGAACTCGCGGCAAAATATTATCGTCAGGCAATAAAATGTGAACCTGCTGAAGCGGAAGGCTATTTAAATCTGGCTACTCAGTATTCCAACAAAAACCAATACAAAGAAGCTGAAAAATATTTTAACGAGGCTTTGCGTTACGGCTCAGATAAGCCAAGCGTGCTATATAATTATGCTTGTTTCCTGCAGAAAAAAGGTGATGTAAAACTTGCCGTGGAATATTTAAATAAGTGCCTGGCGGAAGCTCCATGGCATGACAAAGCCCTAAATACACTGGGTGTTATTTATATCCGAAGCAAAAAACCAAAATTAGCATTAAAATATTTGCGCAGCGCTCACAAGTTACAACCCCGAAAAGTCGGATATATGTTAAATTTAACTGTCGTTCTGCTTCAAAACGGCAAAAAAAGTGAAGCAGTAAAAATGCTCAAAAAAGCCCTTATCATCGCCCCGGACAACAAATCAGCTAAATCCCTCTTAAGTAAATTCCACAAATAGTTATTTTGCCAGTTAGTACGTTTATAGCTTTCAAATGCTTCAGAGTAGTCTATATTGCTATATCAAATAATTTTAATCAGGAGTTTATTTTATATGACAGGTCGGGAATTTAAAAACTTAAGGCGGTCCATCAACTATACGAATGGAAGCAAGTCCGATTGTAAAGTATTTTTTTTATCATTGGCGGCTACGGCAGGCAAATTAGTTATTATGTCCATGTGCGTGAGCTTCCTGTGCGCGTTTGCGGCGCGGGGAGAAAAACCCAATCCAACGATGTGGGAACTAAAACTGCTGGGTATAGACAATGCAAATAAACTTAAGGAATTGCGCAATGCCTCAAAACAGCGCCGGGTAAGTCTTGGTATCGTAGGGCAAAGCGGCGTTTCAGAAAAGCGCTTAAAAAAATTACTGGACAGCGGCAGCACAATAACTTATCATGGATGCCGCTCATCCGCAAAATCCACACATGACACAGGGCAGTTGAAGGTAACCCTGGAGCTGACTTCGGTTTTGGGAGCAGGCGTCGATATCCATGTTTGGCAACCTGGAAAATCATCCAAAGATATTGCTGAAAAATTCCGCGAGGCTGCCGCTAT
>DAOWBJ010000045.1 GCA_030634125.1 Victivallales bacterium | reverse complement strand
TCATAAAACCCTGCAGGGGTGACTATTTCTATTGACGACATGGCTTCATCATTGATGATCGCTACAGTTATTTCATCTCCCTTAATGAATTTCTCCACCATCAGTTCAGAGTCGTATTTAAAAGCTTCAGGAAGATTTTTTTCATATTCAGCTTGACTGTTAACAATAAATATTCCTACAGTCGAACCTTGACGCGGAGCTTTCACCACTAAGGGAAAATCCATAAAATCCGGCAAAGTCGGGTTGGATTCAGTGATAACACACCATTCGGGAGTTGGAATATTTTCTTTATCCATTAATTTTTTACTGAGAATTTTGTCAAAAACCAGTTTGCCGGCCTCACTGCCGCAGCCGACAAACTTTATACCAGCTTCTTCCAGTAATCTTTGAATATCACCATTTTCTCCCCAGGAACCATGCAGGGCGGGGAAAACTACATCGGCATTTAAAACCGAGTCGGGTAATTTGCAAGTTTTGATGTCAATTTCATCAACTATGTAACCGGCATTGCGCAGAGCATTGCTGATCGCCGCGCCGGAATTCAGAGAAACATCTCTTTCGCTGCTGTCGCCGCCTTTGAGTACAGCAACATTCGGCGCTGGAGAGTCCGCCTCAATACGCTCTAAATCCGCGGGATTGAAAAAAACTACCTCGGGGCGCAAATAAAAACCTGTTCGTTCAGCAACAGTAGTTCGCATTTTACACATTAGATCGACAATATTTTCTTCGGAAGCATGTTTGTGGTTAATAATAAAATTAGCGTGTTTCCCGCTGACTCTGGCGGAACCGCAGGAAAATTCCTTCAAGCCGGCTTCATCAATAAGTCTGCCTGCCTGGTCAGTCGGGGAAACATTTTTAAAAACACACCCGGCACTGCGTCCTGAAGGATCACTTGAGCGGCGCTGTTTTTTTTCTTCAGAAATTTTATTCTTTTCACTATCTTTATCAATCAGAGGGAGTTTCAGGATTACACCGGTAATAATTATATCTTCAGGAATATCAGTCGAGCGGTAATTCCAGTTGATCTCCTCCCCGTTGATGGCTAAAGCATCACCTGTCATGTCATAACCGCAAATATCAACGACATGTTCCCCGATAGTAACTCCATGCGCTCCGGCGTTCATCCGCAAAGCTCCGCCTACCGTACCGGGAATCGGTCCCAAAGGCGCAATGCCGCCAAAGCCGCGTCGAACCGCGGTCGCTACTAAATCAGAAAGCCGTACTCCAGCACCGACTGTCAGGTGATTAGTACCCGCCTTTATGCGGATAAAATCATTCTGGGCAAGTTTGACGACTATACCATCAAAAGTTTTATCTGTTCCAACGATATTAGTGCCGCCGCCTATAACAAAAACTGCCGCCTTTTTCCGATGACAAAATTTTAAAAGTTCAGCCAGGGAAATATCATCCGTCGGCTCGGCAACAATAGCTATTTCGCCCCCTACCCCGAGCCAGGTCATCTCGCTCCAACTTACGTTATGCTTTAAAGGTAAATCAGGAAAAGCCTGTTCTAATTCCTCTATAAACTGCGGTAAGTTAAGATTTGGCATATTTTATTATATCCTATTTATAAACGTCTTCCGGATTAAAAACTTTTTTACCGACTTCAATTATTCGGCCGCCTTCCACTTTTCTGTAGAAGCAGCTGCGGTGTCCAGTATGACAAGCGGCATCACCAATTTGATTTATCTTGAAAACCACGGTATCATCATCGCAGTCAATCAAGATTTCTTTGATTTCCTGAAGATTCCCTGAAGATTCTCCTTTTTTCCACAACTTCCGGCGGGAACGCGTCCAATAAGTAGCGTAGCCGCTTTTCAAGGTTTCAGCCCATGATTCTTCGTTAATATAAGCGAGCATAAGCACTTCACCAGTCTTATAATCCTGCGCAATCGCGGGAATCAAACCATCGCTACTTTTTGAAAAATCTAATTTAACCATTTATATACCCTGTTGATTTAATGAATTATTAGCAATTAAGTTAATAATTTAACTCTAAAAATACAACAATGCAATAGTCTATAATAAAACAAAAGCTTTTTTTATCAGCGGGAATTGAAATAGTAATAAATGACATTATTTTACAGTATGATGATTTAAGATATTAACTATAAGGAAGCACTTATGAAGCATTTAAATACCCCCCCCGCAAATCATGTCTCTACTCTCGGCGGTCAAGGCTGGGTCGGCCTTATCGACAACCTCGGCGATGAAACTACTATTGTTAACGCCGCCCGCGTTTCTTTCGGTAAACTCAAAGATACAATGGATGACCGCGATATAACTCTGCTCGAATACCTGATCGAGAACCGTCACACCAGCCCGCTTGAACATCTGGTTTTTACATTCAGTATCCATTGTCCTCTGTTTGTGCGCGGTCAATGGCATCGTCACCGCACCTGGAGCTACAACGAAATTTCACGTCGTTATACAGAAGTTGACATGGAATTTTATACTCCGCCGAAATTACGGACTCAGGCGAAAATTGATCGTCAGGCATCTGTTGACAATGCTGATTTTGATGATGTTGCTTTGCGCAAAATGATTTCGGATCACAATGATTCATCATTCAAAGTTTATGAAGAGTTACTGGCTAAGGGCGTTTGTCGTGAGCAAGCCCGCGGCGTACTTCCTCAAAATATGATGGTTACTTTCTGGGGAACCGTCAATCTCGGCAATTTACTGCACTTCCTCGAATTGCGCGACAGCGAACACGCTCAATGGGAAATCCGCGAATACGCTATCGCCATCAAAAAATTGATAAAACCATACATACCAAACGTAGCAAAATATTTTGAGAAACAGGGACAAGCCTGGTAGACATAAAACTGAATATCCACTTTGCGAAGCAATGAGCGTGAGCGAGGCGAAAGGCAATAATCTTTCCAACACGGAATATCCAAGCATGAAAGAAAAAATAGAGATTTCAGCGGCAGGAAAAACAGTCTCTCACGCAAAAGCTTTTGAGATAACTAATTGCGGATGTATCAAACTCAAGGTATATTGATAAAATAAACAACATAGACAGGAGATGTAAAATGCCTACAATTTCAATGTTTTTCGGGATACTTGTAACAATTTATTACGAAGATACAGGACGGCACAATACTCCGCATATTCATGTACGTTATCAAGGCAAAAAAGCTTCGATTTCTATTGCGGACGGGATTGTACTTGCTGGAGATTTTCCAGCAAAACAACTGCGAATGGTATTAGCATGGATTGAAATTCATCAGGATGAACTTATGGCGGACTGGGAATTGGCTGTTGCAGGCGAAGAACCTTTCCGTATTGAACCTTTACGATAACAATGGAAATATTGCTATGCAAATGTTATTAGATGTCGTTAGTGTTGAACCACATAAAGATAATACTCTATCGCTTATTTTTGAAAATAATGAGAAACGGCTATTTGATATGACTCCATATTTAAACAAAAAGCCTTTCAATAAACTTAAAAATACTGCATTATTTATGAAAGCGACGGTTGCATACGGTACAGTCATATGGCCGGGGAATATTGATATCGCTCCAGAAACGCTTTTTGATTATTCAAAACGTATTTAAAATACTTACCTACTGACAAAAAAGGAACCATGAAAAAAATACGTATAGCCTTGACCATGGGTGATCCCGCTGGTATTGGTCCTGAAATTGCGGTCAAAGCCGCTGCTGATAGAGAATTATGCAGTTTAGCCGACATAATCATATACGGATGTCCGGATATCATAGATGAAGCGGCAAAACGCTTTGCTCCCGACGCGAAATTGGATATAAAAGAAATCGGCGATTTACAGTTCAGCGAAGTGCCGATTGCTGAAGTTGACGCGGCTTGCGGACTCGCCGCCCACAGCGCGGTAATCGCGGCAACTCAAGATGCCCTCACTGGAGAAGTTGACGCAATCGTAACCGCCCCTATGAACAAAGCTTCTGTTAATTCCGCGGGAATTCCATTCACCGGGCACACAGAATTAATCGCGGAACTCTGCAAATGTGATAATTTTGCCATGATGCAGTCCGCCGGGAATTTGCGTATAGCCTTTGTTACAACCCATATTCCCCTGAGCGCGGTTGCCGAAACGATTAGTGAAGAACGTATTATCGAAGTCGCCCGGCTGCTTGAAAAAGCTATTCAGGCTGAAGGTCTTAAAAAACCAAAACTCGCGGCCGCAGCCGTTAATCCCCACGCGGGGGAAAATGGTTATATGGGAACTCGTGATGAAGAAGTCGTCAAACCCGCATTAGAAAGATTACGTGCTGACGGTATGTCCATTGACGGTCCGTTTCCGCCGGATACACTTTTTATTGAAAGCACGCGTTCGCGTTACGATGGAATTTTGTCAATGTATCATGACCAGGGACATATTCCCTTTAAAATGCTCGCTTTTGACCGTGGTGTGAATTCCACGCTCGGCTTGCCGATTATTCGAACCAGCGTGGATCATGGAACAGCTTTTGAAATAGCATGGCAGGGCATCGCGGATACCGGCAGTCTGTACGCAGCCATAAAACTTGCGGTTACCCGTGCGTCAAGCAAATGGATAAAATGAAAATACTGAAATTCAAAACTCTTTTATTTACTTTTGTCGGAATATTTTTATATATTTCCCACATGATGCTTTACCGTGAAATAACGGCAGACAGCGCTTATCCTTTTTTCTCCTCGCTTTTCTTTTTACTGTTTTTAGCATTCTGGACGGGCGTGGGGATATTATTATCACCCTTTAAACAGAGCCATAAACCCCGCTTTTTATTTCCCCTGCTTTGCATATCCCCGGCAACGTTGTTGTCTTTGACCGCGATCCAATTGCTGACGACCTGTTATCCTATTCAAAACTATGCTAATCTGGCGCTTGTCGCGCTTCCGGGATGTTTCCCGCCGGGAATAACATTCGGAGTAATGCTCGTATCAGCAAAACACTCTGTCTCACCGCACTTACAAAAACATGTCGCGTTTTTCGGAGCGATGGGATATTTCGCTACCGGATTCGTTTTATATCCTCTGGCTTTATTCAATGTTCTGGCAAATCCAATTATTTATACTTTCGCGTCTAATGCCTTTATCCTGATTGTCGCGCTGGCGGTTTTTAAATTCAAGCGGGCACATTCGATAAGATACTGGTTTTTAACTTTTGCCACAATCCTGATAGCGGTAAATTTCTCGCTGCTGCAATTGGAAAAGTATACGGCTGATAATTTTTTCACCACTCGACACCCCGGCTGGCGACTGTTCAAATCGTACCTGACCCATCACGGTCGAATCACATTATTAAGTCAAAAGAAATCAATGCCTGAAAATCCTCGTTTTATGCTGTTAAAAAACACGCAGATCCAGCAGATCGTCCCGGACGGCAGTCAATTATACAAAACTACTGTAATCCCTTTCAGTCTGCAGCCAAACAAAAAAGATTTACGCGCCCTCGCTATAGGCTCTCCATTTTCGTTCATCCCCACAATGCTCAGCGCCCTGCCCTATGTTAAACATGTAACGCATATCGCTCCAGGCAGAAACAATATGCCGTTGACGGTGCTGCGTTATTTTTCACCGCCTCCTTCGCGAAAAATGAGCATAATCAACATGAACGCAAATGGATACCTCAAGGAAAATAAAAAGAAATTTGATCTGATAATCTGGCTTTCACCCAATATGAGTTACTTGAATTTTGACTCCATGCTGAAGCTTTGCGCTTTAAGCTTAAATAAAGACGGGGCTTTAGCGCTTTCCGCCAGTTTAATGGCGGTTAACAATGCGCAAAACACCTGTAATAAAATGTTTAAAAACAAGATTTCTATTCCCGGCAAATCTTTGGTTTACGCTTTCAGCAATGGAGCTTTGACCTCAAACTTAAACATTCTGGAAAAACGGCTGGAAAAATTGGAAGATATCGAAGCAAAAATATTTCCTCCGGGAACTTTCTCTATTCTTTACTCTATTCCGCGCAAAACTCCTTTAGTCAACCTCAAGCAGAACAAAGGCTGCATTGAAAATCTTTTAATAAAATCTTTCAGTTCTTTCAAAATAAATCTACGCCATATATTAATAATACTTGCCTTTGTCATTGTATATTTTACAGGCCGTTTTTTCATTTTGCGCCGCAAAAGCATGCATGCCGCGACAGGACTCTTTGAAAATGGTTTATGTTTAATGTTGCTGATGATGATTTTAATGACCCGGTTCGTGCAGCAGGAAGGAGCTTTTTATTATAATTTCGGAGTTGTTTTAACCGCGCTAAGCGGTGCCCCTATGGGGCTTTTCTTAAGTCAATTTAAATTGCGGCGCTTAGCTGTAATTATGTCTGTTATTGTTATTTTCTTGAGTTCTCTGCATTTATGGGAATATCAGTCAAATTTTATACCAGGCATCGCTTATATAAATTTTTTATGCGGCGGCGTAATTGCTGCTAATATCTTCAAACAAAACCCGGATTCCGGCATAAAATTATTGTCCATTCATTTTCTGGCATGCGCGCTTGGCGTTGCGATAATGTTCAGCCTGCTGATTATGCATTTTAATCTTCTCGACAGTCTTTTTATTGTTATTTTATTCAGGATTCCTTTGATCTTTTCCAAAATGGCTCTTGGAAAACTCGATACTTCGGAGGTAATCAATGTTTAAAATACGGCTTTGTTATTTATGCTGCATATTTATCTGCGCAAAAATTTATGCCCAGGATCCGCCCGCGTACAAACTTCAAAAACCCAAAGGGCCGCAGGTTGATTCTATCCTGGCTTCAGTCAATGGCGAACCAATCAGTTTATTGGATGTAATTTATGAAAGTTCACACAGTGAATCCCGCTTGTATGCGATTTATTCGAGTAAAGAGATTTTCCATCAAATACAAAAATTACGCAAACAAATCCTTGATAAAATCATTGACCGGAAACTAATTCTGCTTGAATACAAAGCCAAAAAACCCTTTAATGTACCGCGTCAATATGTTGAAAATTTAATTGACGAACTCGCGATGAATTTCGGCTGCACAAATCGCTCCGAGTTACGGGAAAAAGCTCAGGAAGCGGGAACCAGCATTGAGGAATTACGGGAAAAAGCCAGAATCAATGTAATTACACAAATAATGATCTCAAATTATATTTATACTGTCGTTAACCTTACTCCCAGAGAAGTTTATGATTATTACCGGAAACATATAAAAGAGTTCTCAACTGATCCGCAGATACGACTGCAGTTATTGCTTATCGGGCAGAAACATAAAGATTACAAACGAATAAAGGAAGAACTGCGGGAGGCTTTCAAAAAGACGGATAAAAAGATTTTCACCGGCATGGTCAGATTATATTCCAGCGGTCCGGGGGCTTTAAAGGGCGGTGATCTCGGCTGGATAGAGGTCTCTGAACTCAGACCGGAATTCGCGAAAGAAATAAAAGGCAAAAAGACCGGTACAATTATTGGTCCAATAGAAACTGATGAAGGAACTTACTTCATCAGGATAAACGACAGAAAAAAAGCAACGAAAGCGGAATTTGCCAAAATGATTCCACAAATAAAAGAGAAAATAGAAGGCAGGCGCAGAAAAAAAGCTTACGACGCATATATAGCAATACTCCGCAAAAAATCCATCATACGCTACTTCTTTTGAGAACAAAAAAATTGAGCCCAACAATCCATTGGACTCAATTTTATAACTAAATAAACTTAATCTATTTCCAGCCAGTCTTTGATATATTTCATATATTCCATATCCCGTTTAGCGGCGATGATACCATCACCGGGGGCTGAATATTCTGTTGCGCATATACCTGATTTCAGGTTAGTTTTCAGTTTTTTTACCGCATGCATAGTGTCAATGTGACCCTGCTCCAATTGCGTAACCAGATATAGCTTATGCTGGAAAACAAGAACATTTTTGAGATGTGCGTAATATATTTTGCCATCCAGAATATCAAAAACTTCGTCAATACTTTCACCATTTTCATTGAGAAGAATATTTCCTTGATCCCAATTTATCCCGACAGCGTCGTGCCGCGTCATATCCATGAGTTTCTTACATGGTTTCACCAGGTCATGCAAATAACAATTATGGGTTTCCAGAGCGATAAGCATATCCAGTTCAGCAGCTTTTTCGCCAACGATTTTCAAGCCGGCGGCGGCTCTTTCATAATCTCCTTCATCAGCCATTCCGCTGCCATTAAGATGAAATAACATGTAATCTGTATTTTCAGCAATCATAGCGCCCGTAAAAAAGTTCATAACCCTGGTGTCAAGTTCTTTTTTCGACCATTCCAGAAATTCAAGATAATTGGCAGTTTCAGCTTTAACTTCATCTTCTTTACCGCGGCAAAAATCAACCGCTCCGCCAAAAGTAATTTCAAAATCAGGATATTGAGATTTTAAATTAATAAGCTTATTCCGGTATTCCTTTTGATTCATATCATCAAACTTGTATTTCCAGCGCAATTCCACGCCGTCATAGCCGAATTTTTGCGCTATTCTGAATAATTCATCCAGTTTGTTCGCACCTTCGTAATAATTAACATGCAGTAATACTTTCATAGTAAAATTCCTTTTTTTGTTGAACTATAATTATTATAAGTTACAGAACAAAGTATTCAACTGAATAAAGATAAAAAAATCATTTAAGTTGCACAGATGCCCATTATTATTTGGCGGTCATCAAAATCAAAAAGTTTTCCGTTTATATCCTGATAAGTTTCATGACCTTTGCCGGCGACCAAAATAAGATCACCTTTTTTTGCTAATTTCGAGGCTGTTTTTATTGCTTTTTCACGGTCAGGCTCAATTATAAATTCAGTATTATCCGGTACTCCTGTTTTTATTTCATCAATAATATCCATTGGATTTTCTTTTCGCGGATTATCACTGGTGATTATGAGCAAGTCGGAATATTCCGCGACCGCGGCAGCCATGCGCGGACGTTTACTGCGGTCACGGTTTCCGCCGCAGCCGAAAACAGTAATAATTCGCTTTCTGCTTATTATACGCAGATTTTTCAAAACATTACGCAAAGCGTCATCGCTATGCGCGTAATCAACAAAATAACTGACGCCGCGCGCATCGCAAAACTAGCCCCGGCCGTGTCCGGCGATCAGTCGTTCCTTATCGTCCGCGTGGTGAACGACACCGTGTCGATTGATGGGATTGGCAACGCCCCAACGACTGGATGGTACATG
>DAOWBJ010000064.1 GCA_030634125.1 Victivallales bacterium | reverse complement strand
TTGGATATGAAAGATAGGAGAAGTTTAGATGTCTAAAATAATTTGTACAAGTGCTGTTGATGGCGCTGTTGAATGGGTGGCTAAAGCTGAAGCAAAGCTTGCTGAACTTATCAAGGCCAAAGGCGAAGATGTCCCTGTCGCCTTCCCTGACACAGCTTATTACCTGCCGATAATTTACTCTTTTACCGGCAAAAAAATGGAGACTGCGTCGGATCTCCGGGATATGCTCAAATATGCCAAAGAACTGCTCCCGGCAAGACCGAGCGACAAGGTTTGGCTGCCTTATCTGGGCTCTGCCCTGGATGCCGGCGCGGCATCATTGTTCGCCGCGGAAATAATTGAAGCGTGTAATTATATTCTGGGTCCTGACCCGATCAACGGTATCTGGCTCGGTGCCGCTTCCGATGTTATCATGCGTGAGCGCGGTATTGAATTTGTAGATGGTTCCGCTCCGGGTTTCGCGGCGATTACCGGTGCGGCTCCCACTAATGAAATAGCGGTTCAGATAGCCAGGGAACTCCAGCAGAAAAACATTTATGTATTTATGGCTGGTGATACTGACGGTAAAACTTTTGCTGACCAGCTTGAGGAGGAGGGTGTACAGCTTGGCTGGGAAACCCGCCTTGTTCCTTTTGGTAAAGATGTTTCATCCATCGCGTTTATTCTTGGTTTCGCCAACCGCGCGGCTCTGTCCTTCGGTGGTGTGAAAGCCGGTGATTTTCATGCTAATTTGATGTATAATAAAGACCGTATTTTCGCTTTTGTTTTAGCGTTCGGGGAAGTTACTCCGGCGAAATACGCTATGGCCTGCGGTGCGGTTAACTATGGTTTTCCGGTTATCGCCGATACCGATATTCCTCAAATACTGCCTACGGGTGTATGTACTTACGAGCATGTTGTCTCCAACGTTGCCGCTGACGTCATGGTGGAAAGAGCTTTGGAAATCCGCGGCTGCAAGATAAAAATAACCAATGTTCCGGTTCCTGTAGCTTATGGTCCGGCATTTGAAGGCGAACGTATCCGTAAAGAAGATGTACACTGTGAATTCGGCGGCAATAAAACAACTGCCTTTGAATTTGCCACAACTCTTGAACTTGACGAGATCAATGATGGCGATATTGAAATTATCGGCCCTGATCTTGACGAAGTCGAAGAAGGAAGCGCACTGCCGCTGGCTATCTGGGTTGAAGTCGCCGGACGCAAAATGCAGTCCGACTTTGAGCCGGTTCTTGAACGCCAGATTCACCATCTGGTGAACGGCGCGGAAGGTATCTGGCACATGGGACAGCGTGATATTGTCTGGACCCGTGTTTCCAAAACTGGATTTAAAAACGGTCTGCGCCTGAAACATTACGGCGAAATCATCCATGCTAAACTTCTTTCCGAATATCCCGCGATTGTGGATAAAGTGAAAGTTACCATGATAACTGATGAAAAAGAAGTTGAAAGGCGTTTGGATGTCGCCGGAAAAGTTTATATAGAACGTAACAAACGTCTCGCGACAATGACAGATGATTCTGTTGATACTTTCTATTCATGCCTGCTCTGCCAGTCTTTTGCTCCCGACCATGTATGTATAATCACTCCTGAACGTCTTGGACTTTGCGGAGCGTACAACTGGCTGGATGGTAAAGCAGCTTATGAAATTGATGAAACCGGACCAAATCAGCCCGTGATCAAAGGTGAATGTCTTGACCCTGTCAAAGGTATTTGGAAAGGTATTGATGAATACGTTTATTCAAACAGTCATAAAGCTGTTGAAAGCTTCAGCGCCTATTCGATCATGAACAACCCGATGACAAGCTGCGGATGTTTTGAGGCGATTTGCGCTTATGTACCGGAATGCAACGGCGTTATGGTGGTCAACCGTGAATTCCTCGGCGAAACTCCAAGCGGAATGACTTTTTCATCTCTCGCCGGAAGTGTTGGCGGCGGTGTACAGGTACCGGGTTTTATGGGATGCGGTAAAGTATTCTTAACTTCCAGGAAATTCCTCTTTGCTGAAGGCGGTTTTAAACGCCTGGTATGGATGCCGAAAGAACTCAAGGACTTGTTGAAAGAAGACCTCCTCGAGCGTTTCTCTGAACAAGGCGCGGAAGACCTGCTTGACCAGATTGCGGATGAAACTGTTGCCAGCGACGCTCATGAAGTAAGAGCATACATGGAAAAAGTCAAACATCCGGCTCTCGAAATGGAAGATATGGCGGAACTCGCCGCATCAGCGGAAATGCCTGAAACAATCGAAATTGAAGAGAAAATAGACACAGTCAAAGAAGAAGCTCCTGCAACTGGTGTATTAAGTGCTGAAATGATCGAACAAATCAAACAGCAGGTTAAAACTGAAGTTACATCTTCTCTTAAAGCAACTGTGACCCAGGAAGTTGTGCGTGATATTATTGCCACTCTCAGCAGTAAGTTCCTCGGCGAGGAAGTTGCGGTATCTGAAACTCCGGCGGAACTCGAAGAAGTAGTTCAACAATTTCCGACCGCGGCGGAACGCCTTGCGGAAGTAAGCGCGTTTAAGCTGCCGAAAGAAAGTTGTGATGTTCCGGTTTGTACTGTAAAAATCGGCGCGACAAAAGCTGAAGGCGGTACTCGCGGCGTAACTTATGAAATCGGCGGAGCTACATGTATGCCGTTCCATTTGTGGGAAGGCGGTATGCCTAATCGTCCGCTGGTGGCTCTGGAAGTGTTTGATGTAATCAGCAGCAAATACCCCGAAGCACTGCGCAAAATATATGGTGATCTGCTGGAAAATCCGGCAGAAATGGCAAAAGTATGCGTTGATAAATACGGCGCCGACCTTATTAATGTCAGACTCGAAGGTACACATCCTGAAAAAGGTAACCGCACGCCCGAACAAGCTGTGGAACTGGTAAAATCAGTTCTCGCCGCTGTTGATGTGCCGTTGATCGTTACCGGACACAGTAATTTCGAGCGCAATAACGAAGTAATGAAGGCTGTAGCGCAGGCATGTGCCGGCGAAAACCTGATTCTTAACTGGGCTGAACAGGATAACTACCGCACTATTGCCGGAGCCGCGATGGCTTACGGTCATACTATTGTCGGACAGAGTCCGATAGACGTAAATATTGGTAAACAGTTGAACATTCTGATGGGCAATATGGACATCAAGCGTGAACAGATTATCATGGATCCGATGACTGGTGCTACCGGATATGGTATTGAATACACGTACTCCGTGATGGAACGCATCCGTCAGACAGGTTTGGGCGGCGACAAAATGCTGGCTCTGCCGATGATCGTATCACCGGGACAGGAATGCGCCAAGATCAAGGAAACCAAAGCTCCTGAAAACGATTTCCCTGAATGGGGCGACCTGGATAAACGTTATGCGGTCTGGGAGTTGACGACAGCGGTCAGCCTGTTGTACTCCGGTGCCGACATACTGATTATGTACCACCCGGAAGCGGCGGTTCAGGTTAAGAAGACCATCTTTGAACTGATGGACGGAACAGTTACTAAATAATAAAATGAGGATTGAATAATGGCTAAAAAATTAACAGGTCTTCAGATTCAGAAACTGCTGCCTAAGACCAACTGTAAAGAGTGTGGTTCCAATACCTGCCTTGCCTTCGCGATGAAACTCGCCGGCGGCAAAGCAGAGCTTTCAGACTGCCCATACGCTTCCGATGAAGCAAAGGCAGTACTCGGAGCGGCAAGTGAACCGCCAGTAAAAGGCGTCGCTTTCGGACCTGAAAAGAATATTAAAACAGGCGAGGAAACTTGTTTTTACCGTCATGAAAAAACATTCGTTAACCAGACTCTGCTCGCAATCAATATCAATGATACGGATTCAGCGGAACATATTGACAAGACCCTCGCGGACGTGGCTGAATACGAACTCGACCGCGTAGGCGAACTGCTCGGTATCGAAATGATTGCCGTAACTCAGAAAGGCAGCGATGCCGAAGCTTTTGCCGCTTTAGCTGAAAAAGTCTGGAACAAGGCAAAACGTCCGCTAATCATATACAGCAAAGACGCTAAAGCCCTTGCCTCGGCGGCGATTGCAGCAAAAGGCTCAAACTCTCTTATCGGTCCTGCGACCCCGGAAAATGTCGAGGAGTTAGTTGAGATAGCGAAAGCTAACTCTCACGCGCTGGCGGTTACTGCTCCGAATTTGAATGAACTGGTTGTTTTGACCGCGAAAATTAAAGAAAGCGGGTTTAATGATATTGTTATCCAATTTCAAACGAACTCACTGGCTGAACATTTTCAGATAAATTCAATAGCCCGCAAAGCGGCATTGAAAAATGCTTATAAACCACTTGGCTATGGTACTTTAAACTTTATCAAAGGTGCTGATTTACTGAATTCTTCAGTTACAGCAATCAATGATATAATTAAATTCGGCGGAATCTGCGTGCTGCCGGAATTTGACAAGGCGCAATTGGTCGGATTGATGGCATTACGTCAGAATATTTATACCGACCCGCAAAAACCGATTCAGGTTGAACCCAAAATGTATCCTGTCGGTGAGCCGACCAGGAATTCTCCTGTATGGGTTACTACTAACTTCTCTCTCACCTATTTTATCGTATCAGGCGAGATTGAAAACAGTGGTCTGGATGCATGGCTGGTAATTCCGGAATGTGAAGGCATGAGTGTACTTACCGCATGGGCGGCAGGTAAATTCAGCGGTGCTGCTATCGCTGAATTCTGCAAAGAAATCGGACTTGAGGATAAAGTGGACTCCCGTGAAATAGTTATCCCTGGTTATGTAGCACAAATAAGTGGTGAACTTGAAGAAAATATGCCCGGATGGAAAGTCATCGTAGGCACACAGGAAGCCGGAGATATTGAAGGTTTCGTGAAGGCGAAGTTCGCTGATTATTTAAGTTAATAAAAAGGATTGTTTAATATGCCGGTTATAACATTTCAGCCATCAGGAAAAAGCATTGACGCGAAAGCAGGTTCAAACCTGCTCGAAGCCGCCAGAAAAGCCGGAGTTGAAATTATTGCTCCATGCGGTGGTAAGGGTACTTGCGGCAAGTGCATTGTCAGGATAAGCTCGGGGAATGTTGAATCCAACAGTCTCGGCATCTTGAATGCTGATGAATTAGCTGACGGTTATGTACTGGCATGCAAAACTAAAATAAACGGCACTCCTGTAACTGTCGAAGTCCCCGAACAAATCGGCAGAAAAGATGGGAAATTTACCTCTGCCGGGGAAGATACCGGGCTTATCAGGGAGGAACTATTCCCGCATAACTGGCAATACAATCCCCTTGCTGTAAAATGGTGTGTTTCGGTAGCGGAAGCCCAATTGGAAGACGGACTTTCAGACCTTGACCGCCTCTCGCGTGCAATTCAGCGCGATTGGGGAAAAGATGAAGTCGTATATTCTTTTGAAGTAATCCGAAAAGCCGCCGACACGATCCGTGAGGATGACGGCAGCGTAACAGTTACTATGATTCGGGAGCCAGGATGTTCACACATTATCGGCATCGAAGCTGGAAATAAGACCGAACAACATTATGGGATCGCGGTTGATATAGGTACGACAACTGTCTCCATACAGATGATTTATCTTCCTGACGGCAAAGTCATAGGCACTCAAACAGATTACAATGATCAAATCGCCTGCGGCCTGGATGTTATCAGCCGTATTAATTATGCCGCCAAAGCAGGCAATCTTGAAGAGTTACGAAAACGGGTTCTGGGTACAGTAAACAAATTGATCGCGAAGCTTGAAGCTATGCATCATGTTGAGCCCCGTGATATTTATAATGCGGTTATTTCAGGTAATACCACCATGATTCACCTCCTGTTGGGATTGACACCTGAATACATCCGCCTGGAGCCTTATACTCCGACAATCCTGCAGGCTCCATACCTTACCGCCAGCGAAGTCGGAATAGATATAAATCCACAGTCATGGGTTTATTTGTCGCCAAGCGTGGGCAGTTATGTCGGCGGCGATATTACCGCTGGAATTCTTTGCACCGGTCTGGCGACGCCCAGCGAAGAACTGAGTTTGTTTATTGACATCGGCACCAATGGCGAAATTGTTATCGGCAACTGTGATTTTATAATGACCTGCGCGTGTTCCGCCGGACCGGCCTTTGAAGGCGGTGGAATAAAATGCGGTATGCGCGCCGCTCTGGGAGCGATTGAAAAAGTCGAAATAAACCCGGATACCGCCGAAGCAAAATATCAGACCATCGGTAATGTGAAGCCCAAAGGCATTTGCGGGTCGGGAATGATTTCACTGCTGGCAAAACTACTGCTCTCCGGCTGGATCGACCCCGCTGGTAAGCTCGACCGCGCGAGAGCTTCTGAATTTATCAAAGTTGAAAACCGTTCGGCCAGTTACATTATCGTCCCCGCCGCGGAAAGCGATACCGGAGAGGATATTGTCATAAGTGAAGTTGATTTTGAAAATATTATCCGCACTAAAGCGGCGATATATTCCGCTTGCTCATTGATTCTCAAGCAGGTGGAAATGAATTTTGAGGATATTTCAAATATTTATATAGCCGGTGGCTTCGGACGCTTTCTTGATTTGGAAATGTCTATTACCATCGGCTTACTGCCGGACTTGGACAGAAGTAAATTCAAGTATATCGGCAATTCGTCGCTAACGGGTACATACATGGTTCTCATGTCGCAGGAATTCAGAGAAAAACAGCTCGATATAGCCAAACGCATGACCTATATTGACTTAAGCAGTGATCCGAAATATATGGATCAGTATATGAGCGCATTATTCCTGCCGCATACAGACAAATCACTGTTTCCGTCAGTAAAAGTTTAAGGAATCACTATGTTATCGAATAAACAATATGCAGTCGAAGAAGCGGTAAATATAGCCATCGAAAAACTCCAAAGCGTTGATATAAAAAAACGCTGTGCGTTACACGGGCTTGAAGTTTCTGATAATAAACTTAATATGCGTCTCTTTGGACAGGACATGATATTGGATGTCAATGATTTCACTACGGCTGCTAAACCTGCTGATCTTCTTTTAGTGCTGCATTATCTGCTCTGTAATATTCCGGTTAAAAAAACAGGTGAGCTTATTTCCTTTCGCGAATTCACCGGCGGGCAGTTTTATTACGAACCATTTTTATCAAGGACCGTCAAACCGCTTACAGGCAAATACGGCAACGATATAGAAACTATAAAAAAATGTATAACGAAGTTTGATTATGAAGAAGTCAAACTTGGAGATTTCGGAGCGAAAATCCAGTCCTTCGGTCCTTTTGAGATTACTTTAATATATCATCTCGGCGATGATGAATTCCAAGTTGACGCGGAAGTCTTGTTCGACTCTTCATTCAAACGCGCATTTGCAGCCGAAGACGCCGCGGTAATAGCCGGCAGAATATGCATAGGACTGCTCTTTTAAGGAATAATTATGAATCTTTTTGTTTCCGCTTCCGGCTATGCTGATTTAGGACGACAGTGAAAAATATTAATATATTGAATTCGGTGCAATAAATTATAGATACCGGCGTTCTATCTATTAAAGTTATTAATTCTTTGATAGAATGGTGATGCTTAATTTATGAAAATCTTTAAAATATTTATTGCGCTTGCCGGGCTGTACGCAATCACTGTTTCGGGACAGATTAATCCAATATACGAAAAGAAGCGTCCGGGCGGATTTAAAACCCGGATTGACCGTTTGGTACTGGAGGAGTTAAAGAATAATAATATTGAGCCGCCGGCACTGAGTTCTGACGCGGTTTTCATGCGGCGCGTTTATCAGGATTTGACTGGTTCAGTTCCCGGGTTATGGGCAAGTAAAAGTTTTATAAATAATAAATCTCCCGATAAACGCGCAAAACTCATTGATTCCCTGATGAAGACTGAGCGATATAATGAGTACTGGACACTGAAATGGGGGGACTTGTTGCGGGTTAAATCGGAGTTTCCAATCAATCTCTGGCCGAACGCGACACAGGCATATCACCGCTGGATATACGAT
>DAOWBJ010000213.1 GCA_030634125.1 Victivallales bacterium | reverse complement strand
TTACGAATACCGTTGAGAAATTTTTAGAGAAAGCACTCCAGCTTGACGAGAATTATCTCAAAAATGAATTTAAAGCTGAGAAGCTGGGAATCCTAATATAGGGGGAAAAGGTTAAAAATCTGTTCCCCGAAATGTTAGTTAATAGATTATCTCGTTTTGTAAGTGTCTTATTCATTACTTCAGTACTCCGTATTATATATTTGTTCTGCTTAAAAGGTTTATTTAAGATGCTATTTTCTTCATAGAAAAATCCCTCGTCGACAGTCGCCGATTCAGTTAGTTATAATTCCGTTACGGGTGTATTTCCGGTAAGTTTCAATCAGGCTTGACAAAAGAGGCGAAGCATCCTACATTTTTGTGCCTAAACAAATACCATATTACTCCTGTTGGCATGACGAGTATACGGCAGGAAGTCTGACCACAGCGCAGTCAATGGAATAGCAAGGTAGTAACCTTCAAGGTCAGAATAGGTGGTAGGTCTGTAACTGTCAACGCAGACCAAAGTTTCGGATGGCTGTTTTATTTGGGATAGCTTGGCAGAAAAAACTGCATTGGCATCAGTAAAAGGATTAGGTTTTGTCGAAGTGTTGTGTCCAAGTCCAAGCAGATTATAACCATAAGAAATCTTCTTGCCAACGTTAGCTAGTGTAGCATCCTCCCAGTCTGCAACGGCACGTCTTGCATCCTGCTGGCAATAAAAAATATTTTTATTCTTAATATATTCCAACAAGGAATTACTCCATGTCTTAGGTCCATTTGCCATAGGCACAAATTCATCGTAATTATCCATATAGAGTGCCAAAGCTGTACCTATCTGTTTTAAGTTATTAATGCAGCTGATTTCCTTTGCTTTATTCCGGGCCTGATTCAGAGCAGGTAGCAGCATGGCGGCGAGGATCGCGATGATAGCGATCACGACGAGGAGTTCAATGAGTGTGAACTTTTTCATAGTTTTCATTACTTTTCTCCTTAGATGAGCCAATTTGGCTCTTCTTTGTTAATATTTTTGTCTTCAAGCATAAGAACCATTCCCATGCTTACAATTATCTTATGTTACTGAAAGTAACTGCCATTATTTTTATTTATATAATAGTTTAAAAACATTGCTTTAACAATGGACAAAACCACTATTTTCTTGTATATTTATATTGTTTATTACATTTTTGTTAAAAAAGGTCAATATTATGGAAAAAATAAATACAATCGAAAACAGCCTTGCCGCTTTGGAGAATACTTTGAATTTAAGTATTACCGTAATTGACAACGCGGGGACATTTCATACAAGTCAGAGTATCGCGATTTTTAACGGCATGCGAGTATCTCATAAAAAAAATCTGGTTTGCGAGATTGGTTTTTGTAAAAAATGTCTGGCTCATTGTCGCCATGCGATGAATAAAAAATGCGCAAAAACTCAAGAACCGTTCATTGAAACGTGCTGGAAAGGGATTAGCGAAATAGTCGTGCCGCTACGGCGGGATGGAATCCATTATGGAATGTTCTATGCCGGTTCATGGCGGCAAGCTGAATTCCCGCCACCTGATACTTTACCGAAAAGATTTTATACGGCATATAACAAATTGCCATTCCTGCCGCCGCCTGAAAAAATTGAGGAGTTGAAAAATATTTTGACGGTTTTTGCTGTTGGCATATTGAGTTTGCTGAAAGAACTGAATGCTTTTGAAACTGTTCCTGACACACGCGGCAACCGGATTATGGAGTTTATCCAGGCTCACGCGGCGGAAAAAATTGAATTGGTGAATCTTGCAGCGTATTTGAATTTATCCTGTTCCATAACCAGTTATCTGATTCGCAATACTTTAAGTAAAAGTTTTCCAGAGTTATTAAATGAAGAACGGTTGCGGCGCGTGAAAACTTTGCTGACAAGTTCTCACATGACCTTAAATGAAATAGCCGTCCTAACCGGTTTCAACGATGAATATTATCTGTCACGGATGTTTAAACGCCAAAACGGGCAAACTCCCGGGCAATACAGAAAGCGTTACATTAGCGACGATGCCACCGCCTGGCAATAACGCTCAACGCAGGATTATATCTTTTCCTTGTCTGGAGAATTTACCGATTATCAAATAATTCGCTCCTCTTTTTTCATTCATCATTCGATGTTCAGTTTTTTAAATAATCTTTTAGGTATTGTCCTGTATATGAAGCTTTGACTTTGGCTACTTGTTCCGGGGTGCCCTTGGCGATAATCTGTCCGCCGGCTTCGCCGCCCTCCGGTCCTAAATCTATTATATGATCGGCTGTTTTTATTACGTCCAGATTGTGCTCGATCACTAAAACCGTGTTGCCTTTGTCGCGCAACTGAAACAGGACGTTGAGGAGCTGTTTAATATCTGCCAGATGCAAGCCGGTGGTTGGTTCATCGAGAATATAAATGGTGTGTCCCCTTGGAATGCGCGAAAGCTCTGAAGCCAGCTTGACGCGTTGCGCCTCGCCGCCTGAAAGCGTGGTTGCCGCCTGCCCTAAATGAACATAACCCAGACCGACATCCTGTAAGGTTTTCAATTTGCGGAACAGCGGCGGATGCGCGCTGAAAAACTCTGTCGCCTGATTGACCGTCATATCCAGGACATCCGCAATATTCTGTTTTTTGTAGCGGATACTCAAAGTTTCGGCGTTGAAGCGTTTGCCGGTACAGGAAGAACATTCGACATAAACGTCCGCAAGAAACTGCATCCCAATCTTTTTAATGCCGTCGCCGCGGCATGCTTCACAGCGGCCGCCTTTGACGTTGAAACTGAAACGTCCGGGTTTGTAGCCGCGTATTTTGGATTCGGGCAGTTCCGCGAATAAACGCCTGATATAAGCGAAAGCATCAGTATAAGTTGCCGGATTTGAGCGTGGAGTCCGTCCAATCGGGCTTTGATCGATGATGATCGCTTTATTAATAGTCTCTAATCCTTTAATGGATTTATGGGCTCCGGGCGGAGCGTCGTTAATATCTAAATGCCTGTTTAACGCCCGTTTTAAAATCTCGTTTATCAAGGAACTTTTACCTGATCCTGAAACGCCGCTTATACAGCAGAAAGTTCCCAGCGGAATAGTAACATCAATATTTTTCAGGTTATTATGAGTTGCGCCTTTAATAGTTATTTTTTCGCCGGTTCCTTTAATGCGTTTGGCTGGAAGAGCTACGGATTTCTCACCGGATAAATATTTCCCGGTTAAAGATTTGGAGTTATTTTTAACTTGTTTGGGAGTTCCCTGCGCGACTATTTCGCCGCCGTGCCGTCCGGCTCCGGGTCCAAGGTCAAGTACATGATCCGCCCGCATAATAGTATCAAGATCGTGTTCCACCACAATTACGGTATTGCCGATGTCGCGCAAAGTAATCAAGGTGTCCAGCAAGCGGTCATTATCGCGCTGATGCAAGCCGATGCTTGGTTCGTCGAGAATGTATAAAACTCCAACCAGCCCGCAGCCCAGTTGAGTAGCTAAACGAATACGCTGCGCTTCACCGCCTGAAAGCGAACTGCTCTGGCGATCCAGCGTCAGGTAGGACAAGCCGACATTATTCAAAAAACCAAGACGTGACTTTATTTCCCGGACAACTTCCGCCGAAATAACTTGCGCTTCCTTGCTTTGTTCCAGTTTTTGAAAGAAATCATAAGCTTTTTCAATAGGCAAAGCGTTCAGTTCATTGATCGGCAAACCGCCGACCGTTACCGCCAGGCTGACCGGATTAAGTCTGGCTCCCTCGCATTCAGGACAAATCCGCGGACTTAAATATTTCCTTAAACGTTCCCTGACTGATTCGCTTTCTGTTTCTTCCAGACGGCGCTGCATATTCAGCAAAACTCCTTCAAAAGGCTTGCTCCACAGGTGTTTGCGCCCGCGAATCGTATAAGTGAATTCAATATTTTCTTCAGTTCCGAACAAAATAGCTTCACGGACTTTGGGGTCTAAATCCTTAATCGGACGCGTCAGCATATCCGGGCAGTCCAGATGTTCAGAGAGTTTACGCAGGAGCATATTATAATAAATGATTAAACGCCGGGGACCGCGCCGCCAGCCTGGAATCGCGCCCTTGCGGATGGATAAAGTATCATCCGGCACCACCAGTTCGGGATTCATTATCATCAAAGCGCCTAAACCTGAACATTTTTTACACGCTCCGTAAGGACTGTTAAACGAAAAATTTCTCGGCACAAGCTTGTCGAACGACACCTTACAGTCAAG
>DAOWBJ010000206.1 GCA_030634125.1 Victivallales bacterium | reverse complement strand
GCAGTTCCCAACTATATTGTTGACTATCAAGAACGTCTCAGGGCTAAAACTGAAAACCGTTGGACTGATAGAATTCATACAGATTTTTCATGGTCTGGAAATCTTTACGATTTTTACAGGCTGGTCATAAACAAACTTTACGCTGATCTAAAAATTCCTTTTGCTTTAAAAGGAGACAAAAGAGTTGATGACACCCCGGTTCATGAGGCTTTGCGTGAAGCATTAGTAAATACTTTGATTCATGCAGATTACAAGGGGAATTGCTCAATACTCATAGTCAAACGTCCAGATATGTTTGGTTTTAGAAACCCTGGAACATTGAGAATTCCCAAAGAAGATATATTAAGGGGTGGAGTAAGTGACTGTCGCAACAGAACATTGCAAAAAATGTTTCAGTTGGTAAATCTCGGTGAGCAGGCAGGATCAGGGTTCCCGAAAATCATAAAAAACTGGGAACAATATAAATGGAGATTGCCGGAGCTGGAAGAACGCCCCGAATCAAACCAAACTCTTTTGAAGTTAAAAACAATATCTTTATTGCCTGAAGAGATTGTAGATGAACTTCGTAAAGATTACGGAAAAATTTATGACAAGCTATCAAATATAGCAAAACTGGCTTTAGTTACCGCAAAAATTGATAAAAGCATTACTCACAAACGCATGATGGAAATAACTCATGATCATCCGCATGATTTAACGACAGCATTGCACGGACTTGTTGGAAAAGGTTTATTACATAGTGAAGGTGCAGGTCGAGCAACCTTTTACTATATTCCGGGCGAACATCCAATTTCTGACTTTGATTCTAATGAATTTCAGAAAGATATAACAAAAGCCGATAAGTCCGTGCATTACGCCGATAAGTCCGTGCATTACGCCGATAAGTCCGTGCATTACGCCGATAAGTCCGTGCATTACGGTGATTCATTACTGGACTTAGCCGATTCGGTACGACGTATGGGTAAAGCTCCCGCCGGTTCTGTACGAAAAATTATTATTAAAATGTGTTCTCAAAAAGAATTAACAATAAAAGAGCTTGCCATCTTGCTTGGCCGCTCAGAACAAACTGTTAGAATAAACTACGTAAATAAACTATGTGAACAAGGATTATTAAATAAAAAATATCCTAATGTACCTCATCATCCTAAACAAAGATATTTTACAAGCGAGCTAAGTGATGAATAGGATTTTAACTCGAAAAGCTCGAAGAGCGCAGAAAAAAAGGGGGGGAATGTTGAAAAAGTTTTGTGTAATAATTTTTAGTGTTTTAAGTATCTGCGCTTTGTGCGCTGATGCTGATTTCAGGGTTGGAATCAGCACAAAACGCCCTCTCGTCGGAGAGGTCGTAACAATCAGTTTGACGGCTGGCAATAAGCCGGAATTGACATCTCTGCCGGAAATTAAAAATGCCGTATGGCTCCCTGGTTACAGCAGTACATCCATGTCCAGCGTAAATGGTGAGGCCCGATATACAAAGACCTATGCTTTTAGAGTTAACAAGAAAGGGGCAATCACAATCCCGGAACTGGAAGTTCAAATTAGCGGAAAAACCAGAAAGATCAGTTCCTTTCAAATGCAGGCTGTTGATGCCGGCGACCAAAAAGTGGACGACAGTGAAGGCGGAGATATTCGGATAAAGGATATTCTTTTCGGGAAAGTCGAGATTTTAAACTTAAGTAAAGATTTTTATGTCGGAGAAGAGATATCCCTGGAAATAAATTTGTTGAACTGGCAGCAGGTCAGAGTGCGCCCGACCAGTTACCCGGAAATAAAACTGGATAAAATAGTTTTCCGTGATTACAGCCGGCAGAATCGACAAAATCCGCGTTTTATTATAAAACGAAACGGTCTTGTTACGATAAAAGGCAAAAAATTTGTCAAACAGTCATTTGAAACCGCGTTCAGGACAATTGCTACGGGAACTTTTAAAACAACTATAAAAATACAAACAGAAATAAGCGAGCCTGGCGAAAGGCGGGATTTCTTTGGCAGGTCCACTTATAAACGCACCCCCTATACTGTAGAAATGCCTTTTGAAATAGCAATCAAGCCGCTGCCGAAAGTACCGGAAAAATCCAGTTTTCTCGGACTCGTTGGGAATTGGGATGTTAATTTTTCCTTAAAGGATAAAAATTTTAAAGTAGGAGATCCGCTTACTTTAGCTATGACCGTTTATGGACTGGGAACCCTGGAAACATTGAGTGTTCCTAAGCTGGAAGTTGAAGGATTTCGTATTTATCCTCCTGAAATAGATAAAAAAACAGCTTATGACGGCAGAGAAAGAGCGGAAGTTAAATATGTTCTTATCCCTTTGGTTAAAGGAAGCAGGGAACTAAAGATGAAGGTATCAATATTTTCATCTCTGTTGAGCAAATATAAAACTTTTAGTTTTTCGAAGAAGCTGGAAATTAAAAAATCTGATAATCCGTCGGAGAATATTAATTACACCAAGGCAAGTCCGGGTTCTTCGGTTCCAGATTCAAAATTTGATAGTAAACAGACTATACCGCGTTCCAATATACTCTTCCTGAAGACCGCGGCTAATGGAAATATCCGGATTCCGTTATATTTGAATTGGCTATGGGCTTATGTGATTTTAGGAATCCTGGGACCGCTATGCTGGATTGTCAGTGAAATTAGCCATTGGCGGCAGGAAAAGCTTGGCAACAATAAAGCCTTGCAGCGTCGTCGTAATGCCTTGAAGGGCAAGGGTAAAATGTTGAAAGCAATTAAAAGGAGTTCAGACGATGATCTTAATACGGTTATTCAGCATGAAGCTGTCCCTTTTATCAACGATATGTTGAACCTGCCTCCCGGAACGACTACTTCGGAGTTGGTCAATAAGGTTAAAAACGAGAGCCTGGCGCAATGCCTGACCAGTGTCGGCGAAGCGAGTTATCTGCCCGGCGCGTCAAATTTGAATAAAAAGGAGCTCAGAAGCAAATTGTATAAAGCTTTAAAACGTTTAACGCTTATCGGATTATTATTTATGATGCCGCAAATGCTTGACGCGGCTGAAAAGGCGGCAAAAATTGTAAAACCCGCCAAAGTGGCTCCGTCAACTTTTAACGAGGCGGTAGCAGCCTATGATTCGGGGAATTTTGCTTCAGCTTCGAAATTTTTCCGTTCGAATATCAGCAAAAATTCACCGGACCCGGCTTTGCTGTATAACCTTGGCACCTGTTTATGCAATGAAGGCGATTTAGCAGGCGCGCTGGTATGTTTTGAACGAGCTCATTTGCTCGCGCCTTATGACACGGCGATTACTGAAAATTTGAATTTTGTCCGGCGCGGATTATTTCTGCCGGAGGTCGATAAAATTGATGGACCAACAGAAATGTTGATAGCCGCGAGTTATTCACTGCGCCCGGATGAATGGTTGTTAGCGGCGGCGTTAGCATGGGCTGCCGCAGGAATATTTTTAGCTTTCCGCCACAAACTAAGCCTCAATAAACGTATTGTTTTTGTCGGCTGCTGCCTGATTATTTTCATCGCGGCTTCAGGTGCGTGTATTTTTGAAAAACTCGGCGCGTATAGTAATGCCAATGCAGTGGTAACTTCATCAAATGCCGAGCTGCGTTCTTTGCCTTCAATGACTTCTGGAAGCAAACTGGTGCGTTTGCGCATGGGAACGGTCGTGAGAATAATTGAATCGCGTTTTGACTGGGTGCGGATAAAATCAGAAGACACTAAAGGCTGGATACAGAAAAGCAAAATGACACGCGTCGCGCCGGGCAATGAACTGCCGCCGGGAAAAGAAATTAAAAAGAGCATTGTTTTAAAAAAATAGACATCTATTTATTTGGAGAATTAAGATGAAAGTTATTGGCAAATTTTTTATTATCTTCGCATTATTGAGCATATTTTCATCCGGCGTTTTAGCGAAAACAAATGGTTTAGCCGCACGCTATCCTCATCTCAAGCGGGAAAAAGGTTTTGATTTTTTTGGTGTTCACTGGCGCGACGCAAAACCGAATCAGTATGTTTATCTGATACCGGCGCATCTTGGCGCGACTGTATTTGTTTTGATAGGCAATGTCATTGGAACACCGGTGAGAGCGGTTTATAATCTATGTAACGGGGATTTTAAAGGTGATCATTATTTGCCTCCGGTAGGAATATCTACCCGTTATTTCGCGCCCGTCGGCGGTTACATCCTTGGCAGCCCGTTCTGGGCTCTGGAAAAAGCTCTTTACGAGTACCCGGTCAAGTTGATTATGGGCGATGAAGAAGAATACCAATTCGCCGATGACGATGAATACGAAGAATAGATAATTTCTTTTAATTTTTTAATATCCCTATTGACAAAAAATAAAGCTTGCAGTATAATAAGTGTTGGTTAACCATAAATTAAATTGTATAGGAATTTGTTATTT
>DAOWBJ010000247.1 GCA_030634125.1 Victivallales bacterium | reverse complement strand
TTACGAATACCGTTGAGAAATTTTTAGAGAAAGCACTCCAGCTTGACGAGAATTATCTCAAAAATGAATTTAAAGCTGAGAAGCTGGGAATCCTAATATAGGGGGAAAAGGTTAAAAATCTGTTCCCCGAAATGTTAGTTACTATAATATAGCAAAATAAATGAAAAATTAAAGTTCTTTTCTGTAAATACCTGATATAGATGCCGGTATTATAGATTTTGTACGGCAAACTCTGCAATTTCCATATCTTCTTTGCCGCGTTTCATGTTTTGCTTGTGAATTCTGTTCATTGCCGTAATAATAGCAAAAAAGAACATCATCTGGTAGAAATTCGGTGATTGTTTAAGGACCCATTCCAAGTAGGACTGTAAGAATATTGCCGCCAATCCTCCAGCAATAGCAATTGGCAGGTATATCATCTTTGATTTTCGATAATAATAAATATTGCGTATATTGGTTACATAAAAATACGCAATAAAAAATATAAAGATAAACATATTCAACCAGCCGGTTTCCGCGGCAATCATTAAATAAATACTTTCCACCAAACCTTCCTTAAAATCTTTCGGCATATAATGTTCACTATAAGGATATTCCGCATTCACCTTTATTCCAAAATTATTTAAACCCACCCCGAAAAAGTCGGATTTTGCCATATTTTTAGCGGACACGGCCAAATGTTTTCTGGATTCCATTGAAGATTCAGGGGCGTACATAAATCTATTATAAATTGAGTTCGCGTAGAACAATAAGCCGGCAAGTCCAATCATAAATATAGCCATAAATATAAATACCTTTTTAGCTTTGAACTTGACAGTAAATGAAAAGAATATAACCACACTACAGCACCCGGCGTAACATACCACCCCCGCACGGGAAAGCGTCAGCAACTCAATAAGCCCGCAAAGTCCAAACATTCCAATTATGAACGCTGTCTTAATCTGCGACATTTTAAGTTCAAAGAGAGCAGCCAAAAAGATTCCTCCGAGTGTCATAATATACATACACAGCGAATTTTGGTGGGTAAATGGTCCGGTAGGCTGATAAACTCCAATTTTCCATTGATAAACTACCATGATGAATATATATATAACCAGTGCCGGCAGCATTTTTATTACCTTTTGAATCTGGTTTAAATCGGAAAAATAATTATACCAGACCATATAATAGAAAAACATTTTGAACATTTTCAAAATTTCAAACCAGGAATATAAAGAGTTGGCGGCGTTTTGAATTGACAGCATACTGAATATAATATAGGTAAAAAATAAAAACGAGCCGGGAGGAAACAGTTTGATTTTGAATTTAGGCTTCAGTATCATAAACCCGAAAATCACCAGGGTTGCCAAGTCAACTAATCCAATCTCAAAGCCGCGGGAAGTTCCACGATAGTCCTTTACTGATTCAAAATTAATTGTTCCAGCAAGACTGCAAGTAAAAAAGACCATGAGGAAGACAATTACTTTTTCACATATTTTACTACTGAGAGCTAAAAAAATCCCGGCTGGTACGCCGACAAGAAGCATAATGAAAAAAATGAAAAATCTGTATTCGCTCAAATTAGTACCTTCAATTTATACTTTACACGGGTAAAACTTAATATTTACAGCTCCTTAGAAGGGTGCGCTGATGTTATGATGTTAAATTCTAACATTTTTATGTTCACGATGTTATAACGGTATCAACCATACGAGTGCTTACACCCCTGAGACAGGGGTGGCTACATATTTAAATTTTGACTAACATTTAGCGATGTAACGGCTGTCTCAGCCGTTCAAGCATTTATGTCTGACCTCTTTAGAAACGTAGTGATCAGGCGATTATATCAATATGCTTCTAAATACTCCAAAGAAAACCAGGCTTTTATCTTTTCATTATTGACTTCGGGTATTATTTTATTGATGGCTGGTACATGTTTTAAAACATATCATGCGGGTGTTTATCCTTGGCGGGTGGGGTTGTCTGGTTTTTAATTCACAAAAATTATGCTGAACAATTGAAAAAGTTTAAATGGTTGGCTATAATTAAATATGGGCTGGTTATCTTTTTTATATTGGAATTGCTATATTCGTGGAATCTTTTAGATTAACAAAACGGAGGAGGCTATGGGTACAAACGAAACTGCGCATCTTGCGCGCTGGTGGAAAGCTTCGGATGATCTGGAAGTGCAATGCTGTCTTTGCCCCCGCGCCTGCCTTATTGCGGACGGCAAAATTGGTTTTTGCGGGGTTCGTGAAAATATTGGGGGTAAATTGTATTCCTTGAGCTACGGCATGCCTGTTGCCTTGAACATTGATCCTATCGAAAAAAAACCTTTGGCGGAGTTTATGCCGGGCACTAAAACTTTTTCACTGGGAACCTTCGGCTGTAATTTGAACTGTTCGTTTTGTCAAAACGCTTCTCTGGCGCGAGGCGCTTACACTGGAGCATCCTATGAGCGTTATTTGTCTCCTGAAAAAATCATTGAACTGACTCTGGAAAATAATTGCCGTTCTGTGGCTTTTACTTACAACGAACCGACGATTTTCGCCGAATACGCTATTGATATAGCGCAGTTGGCGCATGAAAAAGACTTGAAAACAGTACTGGTTTCAAACGGCTATATCACGGCGTGCGCGGCGAAAGACTTGTATCCGCATATTGACGCGGCTAATATTGATATGAAAGGTTTTTCTGAAGAGTTTTATACGTCAATGACGGATTCTCACTTGAAACCGGTATTGGCGGCGATTAAGCGGTTTTACGATTTAAACAAACATATTGAACTTACTAATTTAGTCATTCCCGGCAAAAATGATTCTATGGACTTAATTGGTTTATGGCTGGATTGGGTCGAGGCGAATCTGGATAAACAAGTACCGCTGCATTTCAGTGCCTTTTTCCCGACGCATGAATATCATTTGAGTCCGCGGACTCCTAAAGAAACGCTTTCGCAGATAAAAGAACATGCGGCGGCCCGTGGTTTTACATCTGTCTACCTGGGCAATATTTAAAGAGCATATCCTATAATTCTGTGTGCTCAGTAGTTGAATGCCTGGAATGAATAAAGACGGCTGCAAATACTTCTGCAGCCGTCAGGACGTTCGCCTATTTTCCTGCCATCATTGCTTCGATGTCTGCTTTGACTTCGCCTGTAGGCTTGATGTCAAAGTTTTCAACCAGAACTTTGGCAACATTCGGAGAAAGGAACGCCGGGAGGGTTGGTCCGAGACGAATGCCTTTGACTCCGAGGAAAAGAAGTGCCAGCAGTACGATAACCGCTTTTTGCTCGTACCATCCGATGTCGAAAGAAATCGGCAGATCATTGATGTCGTCCAGACCGAATACTTCCTGCAATTTCAAGGCTATAACCGCGAGAGAATAGCTGTCATTACATTGACCCGCATCCAGAACGCGCGGAATTCCGCCTGTATCGCCAAGTTTCAGTTTGTTATAACGATATTTAGCGCAGCCTGCGGTCAAAATAATAGTATCTTCCGGCAGTTGTCCGGCTACCTGAGTGAAATAATTTCTGTCTTTATGACGACCATCACAACCAGCCATCACAACAAAGCGTTTGACGGCACCGGATTTAACGGCGGCAACAACTTTATCTGCCAATGCCAGGACTTG
>DAOWBJ010000062.1 GCA_030634125.1 Victivallales bacterium | reverse complement strand
GTCTACACAAAAAAAACACGCTACCTGGCGCAGATTATGGCTGGCCTTGGCGCAATGCGAAAAAGAACTCGGTCTGAATATTTCTGATAAACAAATTCAGCAAATGGCAGCGCATCTTGATGATATTGATTTCGACGCGGTTGCGGTTAAAGAAAAAGAACTTCGCCATGATGTGATGAGTCATATTCACGTTTTCGGCACTCAATGCCCAGACGCGATGGGAATCATTCACCTTGGCGCGACGAGCTGTTTTGTTACTGACAACACAGAGCTCATCCAGCTTCGTGACGGAATGAAAATTATCAGCGCGAAGTTACTTCAGCTAATCAAGACCATGGCGGAATTCGTTGACCAATACAAAGATATGCCGGTTTTGGGTTTTACGCATTACCAGCCCGCTCAGCTGACTACTCTGGGCAAACGTTTTACGCTTTACATGCAGGATCTGCTTTTTGATTTTGAGCACCTCCAAATTGAAATAGAAAAACTGCCTTTCCGCAGCGTGAAAGGCACGACCGGTACTCAAGCGAGCTTCATGTCTTTATTTAATAATGACTCTGAAAAGGTTAAAACTCTTGAAAAATCTGTCGCCGAAAAAATGGGATTTGAAAACATTATCGCGGTCAGCGGTCAGACTTACACGCGCAAAATAGATTTCAATATCTTAAGCGTTCTGTCAAGTATCGCTCAAAGTGCTTACAAAATGACCAATGACATTCGTTTACTGGCTAATTTGCGTGAAATAGAAGAACCTTTCGGCAAGAGTCAAATTGGTTCAAGCGCGATGGCTTACAAGCGCAATCCGATGCGCAGCGAACGGGTTTGTTCTTTAGCGCGTTACGTCATGAGTTTGCCGGCCAACGCCGCCAATACTCATGCGACGCAGTGGTTTGAGCGAACTTTAGACGATTCCGCCAACCGCCGCATAGTTCTGCCTGAAGCGTTTTTGGGTACGGATGTAATCCTGTCATTGCTCATCAACATAAATACCGGGTTGCAAGTCTGGCCGAATGTAATCGCGCGCCGCGTCGCCGCTGAACTGCCTTTCATGGCGACTGAAAACATTATGATGGCGGCGGTCAAAGCGGGGGGCGACCGTCAGGAACTGCACGAAGCTATCCGCGAACATTCCATGGACGCCGCACGCAGGATCAAAGAAGAAGGCGGCGATAATGATTTACTTGAACGTTTAAAAGCCGATTCGCATTTCGCGAAGATAGCCGGTCAGATTGATGATTTGGTGAATCCCGTAGAGTTTGTCGGGCGCGCGCCGGAGCAGGTAACAGACTTCCTCGAAAATCAAATCTATCCATTATTGAAAAAACACGCTTCCGAACTGAACGCGGAAACCGAAGATATTAATGTTTAAAAAAGAAAAACAATCGCTCCGGGGTGTCGCCGGACGCGGTCAAGCGGCGGAACGCTTGTCGCCCGTCTCCAACGGGCGAAACTTAAGCGGTTTGCCGCGCAAGTTGAACAATTCCGCCTCGATAAGCAAGGCTTTTTGAAAAAGAGCAGAGCAATTTTTTAAAAAGATGCGAGCGTTCGAGTTTCTATGGAAACCGAAGAGATTAACGTTTAAAGGAAGAAATCAGTAGTCTGTAGTCAGACTTTGCTTGCAAAAAGCTTTAGCCGCAGAGGTCAACGAATGTTGACAGTGAAGCAAAGCGGTAATGAGGGGGGAGGCAAGGCGAAGAAATGTTTTTAGACAGGATAACAGGATAAACATGATATTTTTTTATTATCCAGTAAATCAGAAAAATCATTGCGGCATAGATTTGTTTTAGTAGTCGAGAGTGCAGCTTGCACCGCGACAAATATCTTTGCCAGCACTAAAGATTATAGCCCGATTTATCGTACAGTGCCGGAGCAGGCTGCTCACGGCACTACTTTAAGCCACTTTTCAAAATGAAATTTTTTGAAAAAGAACTTTGAAACAAAACGTAAATTAAGCTTTGTCAGAGGATTTTGATTAACAAGATTTTTATTTTATCCTGTATTATCCTGTTTATCCCGTCAAAATAACAAATTCCAATACTATTAAATTACCTGATTTCTCTAAATAATGGAAACTGAAAACCCGAACGAAGAAAATTGGATAGATACTTTACTAAGTTTGTTGCCCGATAAATCTGAAAAAATTAAAGGCTTGAATCTCCCTCGAATTGAAAAGGAGTAATAGAGGAGAAAAATAACAGGAGATTCAAGCAGAGTAAAATTAATTTGAAGCATAAATACAGCGTTTTCCTAACGCCTTCTTCGAAATCTTCTCTTTAGAGCCGCTTTGGTTCTTGTATATCTGTTTCTAGTTCTATTTTTCGCAGACTGGTATGTTCTTTTTCTCGTTTGATTAAGTCGGTTTTTGGCGGCAGCTTTGGCTCTTTTATATCTATTGCTTTTAGTTCTATTTTTTACTGTCCGATATACTTTTCTTGCGCGACTAAACCGAGCTTTTACGGCAACTTTGGTTTTTGCATATCTGCTTTTAGTTTTATTCTTCACTGATTGGTATGTTCTTCTTGTTTTTTGTACGGTTTGATCAACTCGATTTTTAGCGGCAAAATAACTTCCCGCAGCACCAGCATATAATCTTTCTTTTACACTTGCATTTTTACTGGTAATAACCCCAGCCATGCCATAAATCAGTTTTTTATCTGCCTTTTGTACATCTTTATTTCCCATACCAGGAATATATTTTGTCGCCCTCCCCTGTAAATAGCCTTTGGATTTATCATGTTCCTTACAGACAGCATTTAATTGACGTAATTTAGATTTTCCATTAATGTTTCCAAGACCGCAGTGCGTTGTTCCAGGAATCAATATTGGCACATATATTTTCTTTTTAGATTCTTTTTTTACTACGCCGGCGAAAGAGCTACTTAGCCCTAACAACATTACAAAACATAAAAAATAGCGCATTGTATTTTTCCTTGTTTAAAAGATTATAGACTATTCACGGTTGTAAGTTTTCAGAATTGGAATTATCATTTGTAGACGATCCTTTGAGCGCTGTCCCAATTGCATATCCTACTTCGTATGGCAAATCATATGTCATACAACCTGAAATGGAGAGCAAAAAAAACAAACTCAACAATAGTATTATTAGCTTGTAAAACCTCATAAATCACTTCCTCCTTTTTTTTATTTCCAGCAATGAAGTCCTTGTTCAAGATTGATAAGTCTGCTTTCTTTTCCCAGAAGCCTGTTCAAGGTGGTTACGGCTTTTGGCGTGAATGCAGCCTTGTCAGGATATGACAATATATAGTAAACACAATTTTCAATTATTTTTTCCATATCCCTTTTCTTTCTAGCTTTTTCAATTTTATGTATAAACCGTTTCCCATGCTGACTCATTACAGTTTTCAAATAAGTATTTATCTTGTCCGAAGCATTAAACAACGTCGCAACGGCAAATTCGTCTTGATTGGGAAGCACAAGAGGATCGTTTGGAATATTTCTACGAGGATTTCCTTCAATATATCTGTCGCTTGCCGTATGAAGACCTGAAATCATTCTAGAACCAAGTTCATTACGACTTGCCACATCAAATGCCTTGAAAGAACATAACAATCGACTTGTCGCCTGTACCATATAAATGGGGTAGGTTACTGTAAATCGATTTGGAACTTCTACTTGATAAGGTGTATTCGATAATATTGTTTGAGCTGTCATCAACTCTGTTTCTGCTCTGGCTACTTTCTGCCTGCTTACTCCAGCACTTATTGTATTGCTCGTTCTGCTGAGTGCATTCATTGCTCCCATTAATCCGCCACTTGGGGGAGTAAACGCAGACATAGTAGCCATGCTCTGAGAAAAACTAAGCTCTCTTCGTGCTTCTTTTACCATTTTTAAAGCATACAGTACATTTTGCTTTGCTTTTTCATAATCAGGATTATACACCAACCTTGTGCCCTCGATATAATTGGCTGTACCACTGGTTTCTGTTTTGTCTGAAGTGAGGGCATAATTATCTAACGAGGATATAATTAGTCCATCAATGTCATTTAACACATCCAAATGGTCATTACTTTCAAGCCATTGTTTGAAATTAAAATTCTTTTCAGGAATAATCTTTCCGAGTTTCGGTGAACTAATTATTTCCACATTCTTGGAACACAGTTTCTGGGCTTTCTTTATGGTTGATTGAATGAGTTTGTCATTCAAGCCATTAAAACCTTTTTGGGCTGTAAAAAAAACAAAGGCAAACCGGTATTTTATTTTGTCCTTGATTTTATTCTTTGTTTGTATCAACAACTGCTTAATACTTTGTTCGTTTGGCAGATGTTCACGGGCACAGGTGAAATAGAAAAAAGCATTTCCAAAACAACCTTTGTTGAGTAAGGCTTTTCCCTTTGTCAAATTCATTTCAGCAAGTTTTTGCCTTGTATTTTGAATGTGACTATTGATATTTCCGTAATTATTCAAGACTTCTTTACTGGCATAATAACATTCCAAAGCATCAATATAATTTAACTTTGAAAAAAACTTATTTCCCTTGGCAATTTCAACTTTGCAGATTGCTTCTTTGACAAACAGGATTTTTTTATCAAGTCCTGGTTGGTTTTGATATAAATATTTGGCTTGCAGAAAACAGGTTAGTGCTTTTCTGAACTTTTTCTTTTGTAGCAACCCTTGACCATTATCTGTAATTTTTTTTGCTTTGCGCCGATTGGCTGTTTCAGTCAAGATGTCATTGGCGGCAAGGTTCATTTTTCCGAATACTTTTGCTTTTTTAGCCAGTTTCTCAGCCTTGTCCCATTTGTCTTTCGATAATGTTTTCGAAGCCTCATCAACATAAAACTGGCTTGCATCGTTCAATATTCTTTCCAGCTCTATTTCTCCACCGGGACAAGTTTTATATGCTACAAGAGCTAAGCGCATATTTTTTACTGCCGCATCCCATTCATTTTCTAGCGCAAACTTCATGGCCTTGCTTTTGCATTGCTCAGCATAATTTAATCGTTCAATAATTTTCCCCAAAAATTGTGCGATTTTTTTATTGTCTGGAGTATATGAAAGTGCTTTTTCAGCCCTTTTCTTGGCTTTTGCTAAATAAGTTTCCCGAAATAACTCCTGCCCATAACAGTAATGATATTCAGAAGCTCTGAATTTGGCTTTTACCAATGCTGTTTGATACTCTTCATCTTTCGGTGAAAGTTCTACAGATTTCTGGAAATTTTGAATCGAACGGTCAAATTCTCCTGATTCGAAGTCTTTAACTCCTGCTTGGTATGCTTTATACGAAGCACAACCGCTTACGATAAAGAGCAAAAAAACGCCTACTATTAAAGTTATATAATTCCTCATCTTTATTCCTTTTGTTATTTATAGATTTTTTCTAGTGATTGTTTAATACTTTTCCTGATTAACGCTGTATAAATTTATGTAGTCTTGATTCTTCCCAAATATATCTTCGACTATAGAGATTAACTCTATTTTAATAAAATTTAATCATAGTGGCTTATCATCTGCTATTCCTCCTCTTTCTTTTGATATATATTTTCCAAGGCTCTACGATTTTTGCCATAGATAAGGGATAAATACATTTCAGTTGTTTTAATTGAAGCATGTCCCATCTGTTCTTGTAGAAAGCGTATGTCGATGTCAGCCATCAAAGAAAATGTAGCATAGGTATGTCGCAGACAATGAATAGAATAATGTTTACTTAATTCAGCTAATTCAGCACATTTTTTGAAAGCTTTTTCTAATGCGCGGGTTGTAAGCGGAAGACCTTTATTAGTTATCATTAAATAACTCTCAGGAGTGTTTAAGATACCTAGTTTTTCTCTCATCTCTAAATAACCCAAGCATATTTTCTTGAATTTAGAGTTAATCCAGACATCTCTGCGATTCCCTCCCTTGCCCTTGCGAACAATGACCGACGAGTGTTCGCCGTAAATTACCAAATCCTCAACTTTTAAATTTGCCATCTCCATAACCCTCAATCCTGTAAAAAATCCAAGTTCAATCATAAACCAGTTTCGTACTAAATGGATTTTTTTCTTTCGAAGTCCATTTTTCTTTAAAATCAATCCAATAGCTGTAAGTCTATCACTTTCACTTTTCCATAAAACCTTGTCTTCAGCAGGTTTCCATTTTCTTTGTTTGTTATTAACTGGTTCAGAAAACTCCTCTTTTCTGAACTGTTTTGAGGTGGACATAGAATAAATAGAGGGGGTCTGGGTATAAAAATGCTCTGGATATAAAAAAGTAATGTGCTTTAAATTTTGACAAAATGATTTCATAATATCTATGAAAAAATTGTCAACCAAGCACAAAATAAGAGGTAATTCGAATAATGATATACAATAAAGTATGCAAGAAAAAAGATGTCGTAGTAAGTTCAGAAAAGAGGAGTTTTCTGAACTAATTATTTAAACAATAACATTTGTCAGGGACTATTTCAAGCAGTGAATCTAAAAAAGATAAAGATATTCAACAGTCATCCCATAGAAAATAAAGTATGTTTGCAAAAAGTAGTCACAGGAGCAGCTTGCTCCGTGACAGAGACTCCTGATTAACTAAAGTTATTGACTTTGTCGAGCGCAAAGGTCGCGGTGCAAGGCTGCACTCGCAACTGCTTATACCCGAGGCTAACCAAATGTCGCCCTCTGCGAGGGCTGAAAAGCATAAAAAAGAATCCAGAAAAAAGACTGACCGGTTTCCACTTTTTCGCAACCCGCAACCCGCATTCCGTTACACTTTTTTGATTGAATTTGCCAGCGTGCTTTAGTGATTTTTCTGCGGGAGAAAATTTTAATTCAAAGAATTTTTACAAAAAGAGTCGTTTTTTTTCTTTTTAATTTGTTATTCTAACATAATAGTATATTATACCGTGTCATTTTTCGCAAAAAAATATTAAAAAAATGGGTGATAAAATGGATCATGGACCAGCAGTAAAACTCGGGAAAGATAATGCTTCCGAATGGAAAGCAAAACTCGGGGTAAAACTCTTCTTTGTTTATTGGACGATATACTCGGGATTCATCATTATCAACACCGTAAATCCTAAATTAATGGGCTTACGGGTCATTCTGGGACAGAACCTCGCGGTTACTTATGGAATGGGTTTGATTGTCCTGGCAATCGTCATGGGTCTTATTTACAATAGGCTTTGCACCCGCAAAGAAGATGAATTGAATAAGCCGGAAGCAGGAGGGGATAAATAATGCATTATCAAGCATCAACACTTGCGATTATTTTATTTGTTGCCTTTGTCGGGTTCGTTTTGGGGCTTTCGTTTTTTTTCGCGCGCAAAGCCAAATCGGCTGATGGTTATTTTGCTGCCGGCGGTAGTATTCACTGGTTTGTGAATGGTATAGCGTTTGCCGGAGATTATCTTTCCGCGGCTTCATTCCTCGGTATCTGCGGTATGATCGCGTTTGCCGGTTATGATGGTTTCCTCTACTCAATCGGTTATCTTGCAGGCTGGGTTGTAGCGCTGTTTGTTGTGGCTGAACCTATGAAACGTCTGGGTAAATACACTTTCACTGACGCACTTGACTCAAAATTTAATTCCAAAGGTATCCAGTTCATGGCGGCGATGAGTACCCTGGTTGTTTCATTGTGCTACTTGATTCCTCAAATGGTGGGTGCCGGCGTACTTGTAACTCCACTGCTTGGACTTGAACACTACTGGGGCGTTATAATGGTAGGCGCGATTGTAACTGTAATTGTTGCGACCGCTGGTATGACTTCTACTACATACGTCCAGTTTCTCAAAGGCGGTATGTTGATTATTTTTTCAACTATTCTCTGCATAAGTATATTTCATAAAGGGCTTAGCCTTATTCCTTATGAAGGCTACCAGGAGTTCAAAACGATCAACGTTTCAGCAGTCGGAGCCAACTCTGTTACGTTTGCTGATCCTTCTTATAAGTTTCTGGGAAAGCAGGACGGCTTTGTGAAATTGCAGAAAGACACTATTAGCTCCTGGTGGTATCTGGATAAAAAAAACGGCAAAACTGTTCTCGAAGAATGTCCTTCAATGACTGTTACTGCTGACAAAAAATTGCTTTATAACGGAGCTCCCAAGAAAGATAAACGTTTGTATCAAGTCGGGCACATGAGTAAAATTATTGTTGACGG
>DAOWBJ010000077.1 GCA_030634125.1 Victivallales bacterium | reverse complement strand
GAGCATAGCCCAGCCGGTATTAATCATTATGCTTTTACAGGAAGCTGACGAGAAAAAAGTAATCGTCATGGATAATGCTGGCAATTTTCATCTGGTAAAATCCAAGCCATTTAAGGACGCTCAAAAACTGCAAATTGAATGCGTGAAGTTTGCGGTCAAAAGCCTGCTTGACCGTTCAGAGCGCGGCGTAGATGACCAGACCGGGCTTGAACAAGTATTTCTCATGAAAAATTGTGAAGAGCAGATTAAGAAACTGATTAAAAAAGAAGAGAAAGAATTTGACAAAAAGAATATAAACCAGGACTGCGAAATCGGCAAAATACACATTCTCAAGCAGAAAGAAGGTTTTTATCTGGCGAACATAACGGGGCAGCTTATCAGAACATGCTCTTACATGAACCATTCTTATATAGACGTAAAAGTATTCCGCCTGGGGCTCATGCTCTGTAAAAATCCTGATATTTCTCAAAACGGCAAAATGCCGCTTTGTGTAGTCAAAATAACTCATTACGAAAGTGGAAATAAGAAATGAAAAATCTACAAATAATTCTTACAATTTTATTCTTTTCTAGTGCCGTCTACGCTGTTGAAAAGCATAAGGAAATAGTCAGCTATAAGCTGGATTCAAAACGGGTTTTTCCGATTGCAACTTATCAGAAACAAGGCGTTACTACGGTCATGTTCCCCGGACAAGTCGAGGGCATAGCGGCGGGAAATGTAGCAATAAATAAAGTTCATTATAAGATAGACGGCTCTCCGTCGTGTGATTTTCTTCTGTCTTTTCAGCCGGGGAATTATTATTTCAGTATCCGGGCTTTAAAAAGTGGAGCATCGGGAACGGTTAACGTTGTTTACGCTAGAAATACTTACATTCTCAAGCTTCAGGAAAATGAACATAACGCAATGTCAACTGTTAGCTTCAGCGATAATGGCGAAAACGGGGAAGATTCTGAACGTGATTTCAGTCCTCCTTCAATGGCTGTATTAAAAGGATTAATGAGTAAAGCAAAAAGCTTTGATATTTTGAAAAAGAAATATCCTGGGGCTGTATCACAAGTAACGGTCTGCGACAATAAATGTATTTCCGAGTACAAAGATTATACCGCCACTGTACTCAAATGCTGGAGATTTAATAATTATAATTCCTTGGTTTTTCTGGTAGAATTTAAAAATAAAACAAAGAAAACTCTGCGCTATAATCCTGATAAAACCATCTTTTCTGTATTAGATAAATATTTATATTCTGCTGTCGCTGAAAGTACAGGCACGATACCTGCAAACAGTACAGCACTTGCCTTTTTTGTTGTTTCAAGTACGCCGGACGGCAGGAAAAATAAATTTGCCGCCGATAACGATTGGAAAGTATTAATCAAATTAAAAAATGAGAGCGTAAAATGAAATTTTTTTAAACTCCAATAGGGACAATAGTTATGGTTGTAGTCATCATGATACCTGTAATTATTGGCTTGGTATATCTGCTTAGGAAAAAAGATAATATGCCAGTGGAAATGAATCCATTTGCAAATGAACCGCTTGAAACAGTTTACAGTGCTCCTATGTCTGATATTTCATCCAGCAAAGAAAAACCTAAGGAAATAGAAGATTCAAAAGAAAAAAGTACAGAAAAACCTAAGGCGAATGCTCCCGCACAGAAGCCTGAGAATACGAGTAAGAATAACAAAAAGAATAATAAACGGAATAACAGGCCGCGAGTGATATACGTGAATTCACCCGTAAAACCTTATACTCCGCCAATAGGTTTGTATACGGCGAAGCCGTCAAGCATTCCGCCGAATCCTAAAACACAAAGCGCACCTTATGGTCAGCTCTTGCGTTGTGAACTTACGCAAACCTGCATGACTTCAAATCTGAAAACTCCGATTATTGCCATGGTTACTGAACCATTGTGGTGGAATGGCAAAGAAATCATTCCGGCAGGTGTAATTGTCCACGGAGTTGCGGCATCTTCCCCGATGCGTGACCGGGTTGGAACCGGCACAAAATGGGTATTGGTCTGGCCTCATCGAAATGAGTGGAACGGTAAAAAATTAGTTTTAAACGCGATTGCTTTGGCATGTGATAGAACAGAAAAAGCCTGGTCAAAAATCGACGGCAGTGCCGGAATAAAAGGTGATGTCATTTCAAATGAGAATCAGAAACGCATGTACGCCTACATGGCAAGTTTTATTTCCGGTTTAGGCGAAGGCATGGTTTCAGAAAATGAAGACATTAGCGGCAGCACTACTACCAAAACCACCGGCGGGACTTTAAGCGACGCGCTTGGGAAAGCCTTTCAGCAAAGTGCAAGCGACATATCAGACCAGTTATTTAAAGAGCTTTCGCAAAACATGTTTTATGTGGAAGCCAGAGCAGGAACAGAATTTTACCTTTACATCACTCAGGATATACGCATATCCGAAGCGTAAAAAGGTCAACTAATAAGCCAAAATAACAAAAGGAGAAAAAAAGAAGTAAAGAAGTACAAACGCACCGGGCGTTCCCCGACTAATTAAACTCAATAAAAACAGGAAACAAAGAAAATGAAAAAGACAGTTTTAGCACTAATGATCGCAGTAGTAGTTGCCGGTTGCAATTCCAGACCCCAAAAAATCCGTAAAGCAGTATCAAAGGTAGTTGCGGGAAGAAATGTGCCAACACACGCAATTCAAACCGTTCGGGGGTATGAAATCGTCAAAGAATACGGTCTTGGTCGGCGCATTGACCCGAATAATCCCAATATCATGTATGGACCCTGTAAAATGTATGTAATCAGGCGCAGTCCGACTTGGAATCTCCGCCCTAATACTCCAGTTGACCGTCCGGTTTTAAAAAAGCGAAAAAAGCGTATAAATCCGCTCAAGATCAAGTTTGAAAACATGAAAAAACAACAGGATTTGGTGGCGGAAAGAAATAAACATATTAAAAAAGTCGGGCAGAAATTACTTGAAATCCAAAAAGAACTTTATGCGACAAGCGAAAAAAAGCTTAACAAAGATTCTTTGTCAGATATTAAGCAAATTAAGGAAAGCCTGGGTCAGGTAAAAAGGAAAATGGCAGAACTCGACTAATGACAGAGCTTTTAATAAAACTATTTGCATGTGTGATAATTTTTGGTTCAACAGTTTTGGTTGGATTCATACTGCTTCATATTTTGAACAATTAAAGGAGTTAGCAAAAAATGAAAATATTAATCTTATTTACAATGCTTATAGCCTTAAGCGGCTGTATTTCGGAAAAACATCAACCGAAGGTATACCGGACTAACATAGAGTTTTATAAGCCGGAAAAACTAAAAGTTCTTTATTCCATGCCGGAAGAGGAAGAGCTTCCCGAAGAATGCTACAAGATTAATTTCCCGGATATCGAATTCGCGGAAATGGAACTTAATACCCAGATGTTGCGTAAGATGAATGAAGATACAAAAAAATGGATTGTAGTTGCGCTGCAAGAAATTAAAAAGGCTCAGGCAGAACTAGCCAGAAGAAAGGCTAAAATGACTGAGAAGAAAAAACAAAATCAACTAATAAAGGAGATGAAAAAAGAATTGAAGGAAATTGATGCTCGCATAGAAAAAATCAAACTTAAAAGGGAAAGAAACCAAAATGGACATTAAAAAACACAACTTATCGCAGTTTGCCCAGGATTTTTATGGGTTTACCGAAAAGAAAAATTCAACCGCAAAAAATCCCTGCCTTGAAAACGGCACGGACACTATTGTCATCAAACGGCAGCAGGACGGCAATTACACATTCTGGAGTCCGACTGCTCAAAAGGAAAAAGGTTCCATCATAGACCTCGTGATGTGGCAGGAAAATATCAGTATGCCGCAGGCCTGTAAAAACGCTTATGCAAAAATCAGCGGTCGCACTCAAAATGCAGATACGGCGAAAGCCCAGGCACCGAAACATTTGGAGCCGGTAAAAGAGTTTGACCAATCCAAGTTGCAAAACTTGCAAGCTGTAGAAACTCACCAGTATCTCGAAACTCGTGGTATTGACAATATCAGTAACGAACGCTTCAAAGGAACAGTGTTCGCGGATGAGCGTCATAACGCCGTATTTCTCCATAAAAACGCTACTAACCAGACCGTCGGCTATGCTATGAAAAACAAAAACTTTGACGGTTTTTCGCCGGGCGGATCAAAAAATCTTTGGAAAAGTAATCAGCTTGCTAACGATAATCAGCTTGTTGTTACGGAATCCGCTATCGATGCTCTTTCTTATGCAAAATTGATGGAAAAACGTGATCCAAAACAAATGGGCAATACCCGTTTTATCAGTACAGAGGGAGCTTTCAGCTCTGAAGTCCAGACGATGCTGAAAGCGGAAATCGCCTTGATGCCGGAAAGTGTGCAGGTAATCGCTGCCTTTGACAATGACAAACAAGGCTGGAAGTATGCCAAAGAACTCAAATCAAGTTGCGAAAGCATGGAGAGAAAATGTAGAATTGACATTCCGCGCGTCAAGGGTTACGACTGGAATGAAGTTCTAGTAAAATGCATGGAGAACGAGAAGAATTTGGGAGAAGAAAACAATCCCGAAAAAAAGCCGGAAGCCAATCAGGAACAAACGGAGGAAATGACATGTCAGATGTGAGGATAAACGCAATACGGAATATGTATAACGGAGACCAAGGAGATCACATTGAACTAGACTCCGGGGAAGCCGTTTACAGTTGGGTGCTTCTCGACGAAAACGGTGCGGTGGTTAACCATTTGGAGCTTGATGATGTCGAGTTAGTTGAAGCCTATAACACGAACACAATTTGGATGGAGCCAGAATATGAAAAAATCGGATAAAGGCAAGAAAATCTTTGATGCTTTTGACAAAAAAATCAAAGAACTTGAAGAAAAGATCGAAAGTCCGGAAACGGAAAAAGCCATTAAAGAATGGCTGAAATTTCAATCGAAATTTCATAATTATTCGTTTCGTAATATAGTTTGGATGATGATGCAAGCGGAAGCGAGAGACTTTGAAATTGAAAAAGTCGCCCCATTTAAAAAATGGGCTGAAATGAAAGGCAAACAAGATCAAAAAGTCTCAATTACTAAAGGCAGCAAAGGTTTTACCGTGCTTTTCCCTTATGAACGTATCAGCTATGAACGGGACGAACAAGGCACGTTCATTGAGGATAAAAAAGGAAAAAGAATACCGGAGCGAGATGAAAACGGTAAAATCAAGAAGATTACCCAATTCGGGGTTGGCTATGTATTTGACGTTAGCCAGACCAATGCAAAAGAAATCGGAGCTTTTCAGGAGCTCAATTACCGTGGCAAAGCTGTTGAAATTAATGCTGATCTGCTCAAAGAAGTCGCAAACAGAATCACTGAAAAATACAAAATTCAGGTAGATTTTGTTAAAGACCCGACTTGCATAGCTGGCGGTTGGTATAACCCCTGCGATAATAAAATCGCGGTTAATTTATCAACTTGCAAAAATAACGCTCACCGCCTCGGAACGCTCATGCACGAATTAGGTCACACGAGGACCCTGGATGATTGCAAAGATAGTCGAAAACTAGCTGAAGGCAAGGCGGAAGCTTTTGCTTACGCCGCTTGTTCAGCATTCGGCATTGAACGTGAAAGCCAGCTCTATATAAAGAACTGGGTCGAGGATAAACATTCCCTCAAAGAAGTAATGGGAGACATCAGCAAAAAAGTCAGGGAAGCTTTTAAAGACCTCCAGTTAAACGAACTGGCACAAGAGCATTCCCAGGAATTAAATCACAATCAAGAACAAACTACCGAAATGGTAGCATAAAGGAGACTCAAAATGTCTAAATCAATATACACGGATTATCTCGGTGAAATTCTCGAAATGAAAGCTAAGGGCAAAACCAACGCTGAAATTGTGAAATTTCTCAATAAAAACTATGATTGCGGAGCAACAGTAAGCTCCTTAAAGTCTTTTCTAAAAAGGTGTAGAAAAAAAAAAAATGAAAAAAAACAGACAAGTATTACAAAGACGGTTCCTGAAAATCAGGAAAGAGCACCCGGGAAAGAAAAAAACAAAGAAGAAACTATTTCGGGAAAAAAAGAAAGTCTCCCGAAACAAGAAATAAGTACTGCGGCAAGAATGAAAAAAGTAGAAGAACTAGAAAAAACCATAGCAAATGAAGTTCAAAAGCGGATAGAGGTCAAGGAATTTCACCTGGTCAAGGAAAAGCTTGATGAGGCTTACGCTGTTTTTTCAATTCTCAATAATGAATTTGGTGCTGATGTCGCACAAATGCGGAAACGCGCTAAAGAAAAAAGTCATTATTTTCTGTTTGCTGGAATATGGCTTTTATCATTGCTCTTTACCATGATTGGCAGCTATTATATCGGGCATTGTTTCTATAAGAATATTTTACTTTACGGAATGAACTTAATCGGCGTTCCCGCTGGTTTTCTTGCTGGCTTAGGCATAGGTTTCGCAATAAACTTCAAAAGAAAAGGAAAAACAGCAGAATGAAAAAAGTCATGACAGCTCTTGCATTTTTTATAATAAGCCTTGTTCTGGCTGTCTTTTTGATAATTATTTTGACTGGAGCAACAGGGTTTTATATTGGTATTGGCCTTGTTGCTCTGACTCTTCTATGCATTCTTTTCCCTAAAAAAAAAGCTACAATAACAGTCGGCCCATTTGAATGGACTCAAAATGACTTCTGCCGGGGCTGGCTGATTACAGGGCAAACCGGCAGCGGAAAAACAGTTTGCGCTATCAAAACCATAATCACTTCACTATTCCGCGACTGCCCCGAATGGGGCGGTGTGGTCGTAGACCAAAAGGGACAATTTTATGAAGTTGTCAGGGAAGTAGCCGACAATTTTGAAGCAGCTAAGAAATTGATAGTCCTGCGTGTCGGAAATGACGCAAAAAACAAATACAACCTCTTATCCTATCCCGGAATTCCATGGCGCACTTACGCTGGGATTATTGTCGATACCGCCGAAAGTATAGGCGTAAGATTTTCAGATTCATTCTGGAAAAACAGTGCCGAGGAACTAATTGAAGTAATGCTCCAATTGATAGCGGCAGGCAAAACTCCAAGCTTTTCAGACCTTTACGATATTATCAATGATAAGGAAAATATGCAAAGTCTCGTTGATGATTTAACCTTGATGAGCAATGCTCTTTCCGGCATCGAACAGGAAATGGCATTAAAGAAATTAAAGCAGTTCATGAAACTCTCGCAGGGACAAAAAGACGGGATACTTGGCGCCTGTAAAAACATGTTGAATTTCTTCGGTACACCAGAAATTAGAGAGGTGTTTTGTCCCGAACAAAACAACGTTGATTTTACTGACATAGACAAGGGTAAAATCTTCGTTATTTCAATGCCG
>DAOWBJ010000076.1 GCA_030634125.1 Victivallales bacterium | reverse complement strand
TATGCACTATAAGACTTACGAGTGGGTGCAGGCCGGAATGGTAGCCAAAGAAGTTGTTATCAAATATGAAGAATATGTAAAAGAACAGGGCATGGAGCAATATTACCTTTATGGCCCGTGTCATGGCCTCGGCCTCATGGAAGTCGAACAGCCATGGATGGAAAGTATCAGCGAATACATACTGGAACCCAATATGACCTTTCAGGCTGATACCTTTTTCTATGATAAAGATTTCGGATTGCGTTGGGAAAACGGCCTGAGGGTTTCCGGATCAGGCGCTGCCGAAATGCTTAATGAAGGCACATATATGGATATTATTGAAATAGACTGCTAAAGATAATGTGTCGCACCCGGTTATTGTCGGCGGGTATGCGGCGCATATTTTTAAGATTCTTGATAGATTAGATTAATTCTGGACATTATCTTTTATTTCTTCTATAATTTTTTCTGGATTCATGCCGTAATTTTCCCGGAGTTTTTTGGGCGTTCCGTGGGGGATTATTTCTGATTGCCAGCCAAAATGCTTTACTCCTTTATGGTCGCAATTTATTAATACTTCATCCACCTCAGAAGCTAATCCGCCGGTTATTTGACAGTCTTCTAAAGTGAATACCGGCATTGATGTGGCTTGTTTTTGCAGGAGTTTCGCGTCGAACGGACGCAGAAAACGAACATTTACGACAGTTAATTCAATATCCTGTTCCGCCAGCTTTTCCGCTATATCCCGCGCATTGAAAACTTCCGGTCCCATCGCCCAGATTACGCCGTTTTTGCCTTTACGGACAACTTCAGCTTTGGCTGGTTTTAGTGAAACTGGTGAGCTGTCAGAAAGAGTTTTTACCTGCATTGAAGCTCCGCGCGGATAACGAATCACTACTGGTGATTTTAGTTCGTAGGCGGTGAAAATCATTTCCCTTAACTCATTCTCGTCTTTGGGCGCCATGATGGTAAGATTCGGCAGACCCCGGAAAAATCCAAGGTCATGGATTCCATGATGAGTCGGGCCGTCTTCGACAACCCCCGCACGGTCGAGACAAAATATTACCGGCAGATTCTGCAGGCAGACGTCATGAAAAACACAATCCAGAGCACGCTGCATAAAAGTGGCGTACAAAGCAACCACCGGACGCAGTCCGGCCGCCGCCAGACCCGCCGCGAATACTACCGCGTGTTCTTCCGCGATACCAACATCATAAAATTTATCGGGAAATTTTTCACTGAAAGCAGTCAGACCGGTGCCTTTAGCCATTGCCGCGGTAATAACTGCCAGGTGTTCCTCCTGTCCAGCCAGTTCGATCATTGTATCGCCAAAAGCCTTGGAAAAAGTTAAACCGCTTTTGCCGTTACTTTCACCAGTTGCGGCATCAAAAGAAGACATGCCATGAAATTTTTCAGGCGCTTCTTCGGCGGGTTGATAACCGCGTCCTTTTTCGGTGATGACATGTACCAGCAAAGGTCGTGTTGGATCTTTCAAAACATCCAGAGCACGAATGAGTTTAGGCAGATCATGCCCGTCAAGAGGTCCAATATAACGCAAACCGAGTTCTTCAAAAAATACCCCCGGCAAAAAGATACTTTTAGTTGTTTCTTCGATTCTTTGAATAAATTTGCTTATATCATTGTGTCCGGGGATTTTGCGAACCATCATTTTTGCCAGATTTTTGAAGCGGTTATAACCGCGTCCTGAAATAATGCGGTTAAGTGAGGATGGAATCGCTCCGACGTTTTCAGATATGGACATTTTGTTGTCGTTGAGTATGATAATGAGTTTACGGGTATTCGCGCTGATGTTATTTAAACCTTCAAGCGAGATGCCGCAGTTCAACGAACCGTCGCCGACAACAGCGACAACTTTTTCGTCACTGCCTTTGCGTTCCGCGGCGACAATCATTCCCAGTGCCGCCGAAATAGCCGTGCCCGCGTGTCCGGCTCCGAAACAATCGTATTCAGATTCATCGCGGGACAAAAACCCTAGACAGCCTTCATAATTGCGCAGGGTTTTAAAAATATCTTTTCTGCCGGTAAGCAATTTGTGAACATATCCCTGATGTCCGACATCCCAAACCATTTTATCTTTTGGAGAGTTAAAGACATAATGTAAAGCAATCGTAAGTTCAACGACTCCCAGATTAGACGCGAGATGACCACCGGTTTCAGAAACGGTGTCTATCAATACTTTCCTTATCTCCGCGGCTAAAGCCGGGAGTTCATCTACAGAAAGTTTTTTTAAATCAGCCGGAGACTGAATATTATCAAGTAAAGTTGTTTTATTTTCCATAGTGTTAAGGTAGTCAATAATTCTGTTTTTACAATCGCTGAATTTGCTTTTATCTGTTCAAATGGTATATTTTTTTATCGTTAATTCTTTACAAACCCTTAAGGCGAGGATAAAATGTCAAAATTTTTCATTACTTTATTAACAGTTCTTTGTTTAACGGGCTGCACTGGTTTCTCGACGACTGCGACAAAACAAGAGGTTCTGCTTGCTAAGATGGAAAAGGCTGTTGATCCTGAAGGTATAGCCCACTCCTGGAAAACAATAATAATCAAGATGCAGTTAAAAATACCTATGCAACAGCTTAAAATGTCAGTAACGGGTCTTTATAAATTCCCTGACAAAAGCAAGGTTGTCGCTGTGATGCCGGGAATTTTGACTGAAACCCAGGTCTTTAACGGCAGGCAAGCCTGGAAAGAAACTGCGGGCTTAGGCATTCAAATGAAAACAGGTATTCAATTAGCTTTCGCCGAATTTGAGTGTAGAAAAACTAATCCGGCTCTGAAGATGACTGAAATATATGAAAAAATCACGCTTGATCCCGATTTATATCAAATTGGAGAATTCTCCTGTCATAAATTGATTTGTACTCTGCCTGCTGAACTTAATGTTGCTCCTACTCAATTATTTGTTGATAATAAGGAATTTTTAATTCGCAGCAGTATCGAAAACCAGCTTACGGACATGGGAGTTGTGCCGGTAACCCTTATTTTTTCAGATTATAAGATCGTTAACGGCATAAAAACAGCAATGCTTGTAAATATGAACATGATGGGGATAAAAATGATCGGCAAATTGCTTTCTGTTAAAGTTAACGAGAAAATCGCGGATTCTGAATTTCAACTTCCTAAAGATAAGTAGAGCAAATGCGGATAATTTTATTATTGATTTCGATTTTATTTATCGCCGGAAATATTTCAGCCGGAACAGCACGGGGGCGCGCCGAACAAGTTTTGAACGAAGTTTGGGACGAAGTCAGCCGTCGTCATTTCGATAAAAATTTCAAGCAGCAATATCAGAAACTCTACAAGAAGTTTGAGCCCGCTATTCTAAAATGTCGTGATGATAAAAAACTAAGCAGGGAGATCAACAAGCTTTTGCAGGCCCCGGGGCAAAGCCATATAGTACTCATGCCGCCGGTTAACGCCAATTTTTCAAAGGCAATGTCCTCTATCCGGCGAAATACTACACCCGGCAAAAACCGCCGAAAAAAAAACTTGCCTGATCTGCCTGCTGATACAGGAATTACTTTGTCGCAAACTGATAATCAAATTTGTGTTACCAGAGTCAGGAAGAACTCTCCCGCCGCGAAAGCCGGAATTAAAATGGGCGATGTGATTTTAGCGGTTAATAATATTATTCTGTATCCTGAAAAAAAACTATATGCAGGCTGGCCGCTTATCGCGCGGGCATTGCTCTCAGGGCAGCCCGAAAGCAAAGTGACGATTAGGGTTTTATCTGGAAAAAATATCAAACGTACTGTTACTTTGACCCGTCAGATTAATGGTGAAAAATGGTTTAAATTAGGGATACTGCCTCGCTTGTATGGTGATTTTTACGCGACTATTCTGCCGGGCAGGATCGGCTATATACAGTTCAGCGTGTTTTCCACTCCAATGCTGCTGCGTTTCCGAAAAGCAGTCACCGGCAAGCTTCGTAATATCAAAGCTTTAATTATAGATATGCGCGGGAATATTGGCGGTATGCTGATGTATCCGCCCTGGCTCGCGGCGTGGTGCTGTCCTGAAACTGTTCCCTTTGGTAAATTAGTTATACGAGGCACAACACTGCAACCGAAATCTTTTCCGCAAGCAGAATGTTTTAAGGGGCCGGTGGCAATTTTGATTAACAATTATTCCTACAGCTGCGCGGAAATTTTTGCCGCCGGTATGCAGGATGCGAAAAAAGCTAAGCTTTTCGGGACAACGACTTCCGGCAAATGTCTGCCGTCAATGTTCTTTAAACTTCCAAGCGGTTTTCGTCTGCAAACCGTCATGGGCAGCATTATTCGTGTCAACGGCAAGGGAATAGAACATATCGGGGTAAAACCGGATGAAAAAGTTGTTCTAAGTATCAAATCTCTGCGCAAAGGGCAGGATAATGTTATCGAAGCGGCCGGAAGCTATCTGTTAAAGCAATAGTTTTCTGGATTATTTGTCTGTCTTATTTGAAAAATCTCTGTGTTGGATTAATCTATATATAAAGAAATTCAGGGATACAGTAAATGCAATTTATTATCAAAGACCTAAAAAATGTAGAACATGGACCTATTGACGCGGAAACTTTAGCAAAATGGGTCGATGAAGATCGTGTTACGGCGGAAACTCCGGTGCGCAGTTCTTTGATGGCAAACTGGAAAAACGCCGATCAGATATCATTTTTAGAGGAACGCCTTGCGGAACAAGCGGTCAGAAGACAAAAATCCGCCACAATGACAGAGAAGTCCGGTTCGATCCTGAAAAAAGCCAAAAGCCGTCTGGCGGCAAAGTTTATCCCTAAGTCCACTTCCAAGTTTGAACAAAAACGTCCGCCTCAATATGCGCAAATGCTTCCGCGTTTTATGGCCGGTTTGTATGATCTTGTGTTAATTATACTGGTTGGAGGATTTATTTACGGCATAGGAATTACATACGCGTATTATTATCCCGCTTCGAAAACGGATAATTCCAAACAGGAAATTGCCGAAAAAGACAATATGATGACAGCTGTATTGAAAGCCGAAAGGGATCGAAGAGTAGAAATTGAAAGACGTTTCGAGGCTGCCCGTAAATTACAAAAGGGTGAAGAATTGGAAAAATCTAAAAAAGCTTTTGAGGCGGAGTTTAAAGCGGAAAAAATTAAAAGCGAAGAGATTCGCGATGAATTACACGAAAACAATTTAACCGCCGATTGTCCGCCATACACTTTTGCGGATAAAAATGCAGGTTATCAAATAAGTTCGATATGGGTGGATGAGACTACTGGAGAAAAATATATTTGTTTAAACGGGAAAGCTGCCGCGGCGCGTTGGTTAAGTGCTAAGGATTTAACTTATATAGTAACTCTTTGTCTTACAATACTGGCGATAGTTATTTTATTTTTCAATGCTTTTTGTCTCGGGTATTATTCTCAGACTTTCGGTATGTGGTTCTGGGGAATATTCATCACCAGGCGAAAAATCTCGGAAGTATATTTTTTCAGGGCTTTTATATTTACATTACTTTACCCGTTCTGTTTTATTTTTTCCCCGTTATTCGTATATATCTTCCGGCGTGGATTACACGAAATACTTTCCAATACCAGATTAATCAGGATATTCAGTAATCGTAATGCCTAGTACATTGTATACCTAAAAAGTTCGCGTCATTGCACCTCTGAGACAGAGGTGACTACATCATTTCACATTTAGCGATGTAGCCACGGCTGTCTCAGCCGTGTTTTCTGATGTAAACCCAAGACCGGATAAGACTAATAAAACTGCGAACATTTAAGCTTTATTGAGTACTAGATTTAATTTATCTTGTTTTGCATTTTGCATGCTTTGATCGTGTTTTGCATGAGCATGGCGATGGTCATTGGACCTACTCCGCCTGGAACTGGTGTTATGAAGCTGGCTTTTTCGGCGACTTCGTCAAATTTGACGTCGCCTGCAAGACGATAACCCCGTTTGGCGTTTGCGTCTTCGACCCGGTTGATACCGACGTCAACAACCACAACACCTTCTTTGACCATGTCCGCTGTAACAAATTCGGGTTTGCCGATGGCGGCAATCAAAATGTCTGCCTGACGGGTGAGTTCGGGTAAATTCTTTGTTCTGGAATGAACGCAGGTAACTGTCGCGTTCGCGCCGTCGGCTTTTTGTACTAATAAGGAAAGCATGGGCTTGCCGACAATATTTGAACGTCCGACGATAACCGCGTGTTTGCCGCAGGGATCGATACCGCTGCGTTCGAGCAGAACCATTACACCATAAGGAGTGCAGGGAAAAAAACCGTCCTGTTTGCCGATAAGCATTTTCCCGACGTTCTGTTCATGAAAGCAATCAACATCTTTGGCAGGATCAATAGCGGCAATAACTTTTTCTTCATCTATTTGCGGCGGGGGAGGGGATTGAACCAGTATTCCGTTGATTTTCGGATCTTTGTTGAGCTGGTCGATCAGATCGAGGACTTCCCGCATTGAAGCGTCTTTATCGAGGACGTGTTTAGCTGAATAAATCCCGAGTTCCTGACATTTGCGGTCTTTCATGTTGACGTAAACCTGCGATGCCGGGTCTTCGCCAACCAGGACTACCGCCAGTCCCGGCTGTAAATTGCAGTCCCGCGCCAGGATACTTATCTCCTTGCGGTTGTCTTCGTTGACCTCGGCTGCTATTTTTTTACCATCAATTATTTGTGCTGACATGGAAAATCTCCTGAAACGTTGTAAATTATTATAATAATAATATGGTAGAGCTTAAGGAAAATTCAAATAGCTTAAGAGAAAATAATCAATGAGATTTCTGGTTTACAACGTAGCTTACGGTACCGGAGGCCCTGACGGGAGCTCGCATCGTGTTTTGACATCGCATCGATATATCAAAACACATGACAGGCATTTTGAAAAAATTATAAAATTTATCAAGGAGTCTAATGCCGATATAATCGGTCTGGTGGAAATCGATACCGGCTCCTACCGTACCGACCAGATGAACCAGGTCAAAAAAATAGCAAAACACTTAAATCATTTTCATGTTTGCGATACCAAATACGGAGAAAATTCATTTTTACGCAGAATTCCTTATCTACGCAGTCAGAGCAACGCTATCCTGACCGCGCTGGAAAATGGAGATTCAAAATTTCACTATATGCCGCGCGGTATGAAAAAACTTGTTATCGAGAGTAAAATCAATAATGTAAGTTTTTTTCTGATCCACCTCGCCCTGACTAAAAAAGTCCGTCAAATACAATTGCGTTACCTGGAAAAACTGATCCCCAAAGATCAACATGTGATTGTAGCTGGCGATTTCAATAGGGATGAAAATCTTGATTTGGCTGTCTCAAATGCGGAGGATCTCTTTGTTAGTGTTCTTTTGGGC
>DAOWBJ010000112.1 GCA_030634125.1 Victivallales bacterium | reverse complement strand
ATGCCAGGAAAATAGAAAACAAAGCTGCGCCTATCAAAAGAAAACCGATTGCCGGAACGTTCATAACAACACTATTCATCATTCCATTTTCAGAACCTTCATAGAACTGTTTCCACAATACCATTGTAACAAGTCCGGTAATTACCGCCGGTAAATAATAGAGGGTTCTCAATAAAATTTTACAGCGTGGAACTTCCTGCAGGAAAATAGCCAGAATAATTGGCGGCAGGAAAGTCAGACTTATAGTCAATAAGCTGTAACGTATTGCGTTCCACAGAGAATTCCACCATTCAAGATTCCACAATAAATGAGCAAAGTTGTCAACCAGAACAAAAGTTGATTCACCAATAATTTTATAATCAAAGAATGCCATATAGGAACCGCGAATCAGCGGAACATATCGCCACATAGCAATAGAAGCGACTGCCGGAATCAATATAAAATAAGCCCAGAAATACCTTTTAAACTGCCATGCTCCTTGAGTTGCTCCGTCATCTTTTGCTGGAGTGAATATTCTATATACCTTGCGGAATACAAAGAAAAAAGCAATTCCGATGCCAGCCAGCAGACACCATGCGGAAAAACGACGCCAGAAAAGTTCATTATCAGAAATTTTTCCAATCATGATTTCATTGGCATGCGCACAACCGTCTTTTAAAATTTTTGTTAGTTGTCTTTCACGTTCTTTAGTTCCTACCGCCGCGAGCTCGTTATTATATTCCATTTCTTCGGCAAGCTGTATCGGTTTGCTCATTTCGTCGTAAGCAAAGTTACTGTTTTTACCGTATGGCTCAGGTTGACCAGTCTCTATCGCAATATTAAAATTTTCTTCCCAGCCTTTTGGAACCAATTTAAGTATATCAGTATAACCAAACATTTTCAGGTATTTAGGATTAAGGAATTTACCCATTCCGCCTTCCACCATTATTTTGGTTCTGAGCTTTTGAGCAGGATAGCTGTCATAATAGAACATGTATTCCCAGGCTGCGTCACAAACAGCTTGTTTTTTAATCTGAGCATACAGTCCAAACATTTTGGAATTCAACTCACCGCCGCGATGTCCGCCGGGTCCCATTGGAATCGGAGCCATACCGGTTACTTCCGGCTGTATTCTAGCTAAAAGGGTTTCTTCTATATAAGTAAACATCATCGCTATTTCGCCGCGCGCCCATTTCGCGTTCGCTTTACTCGCTTCCTTGTAAGCATATCCACGTCTTTTTTTGCCATTTTTATCAGTCCAGAGTTCAGCGGATAATTGAGTATAGAAATCCAGAGCTTTTACTCCGGCAGGAGAATCAAATGTACAAAGCCACGCATCCTTTTCTTTATCGTAAGTCATAATATCGCCGCCGGCAGACCATAAAAAACTAATCCAATACCAGGACTCATATATACCGCGCCCAAAACGAATTCCGTATATACCCTTCGCCGGGTCAGTTATTTTTTTACATGCGCTTAATAAATCTTTCCAAGTCCAATTTTTATTAGGAGGCTCGATTTTGTATTCATCAAATAAATCCTTACGATAAACCAATACTTTACCAAGCAATCCACCATAAGGCATTGTCCACCAGTGCATTTTGCCATCCGGACCTTTACGGCGGCAAACCGGCATAATTTTCTTGTGAACACGCGAAGAAATCTGTTTTGGCGTTAATTCTTTATAATATCTGTCAAGCGGCTGGATAAATCCATTACTTATATAATTGTCTGATTTACGAAAGTTAATATAAAGGATATCCGCAGCCATATCACCGGCAATCGCCAGCAAATCACTTTCCACACCTTCTACTTTAATACCGGAAAATTTATCAAGAACAATTTCGACATTATCCCAATTGTAATTACCATACTTTTTGGGATTGGCTTTATATTTCGCTTTGTACTTTTCCGCAAAAATCTTTGGAAATTCTTTACGAAACTGCCTGACAACTTCAACATCCGCGCGTTCGCTGGTAGAAACATTTGCCGGATTCGGCAGATTATATACCGTTACATGGATAATTGTTTTACCATCTTTCTCCTCGATATACCCGGCACGGGCAATCGTGGAAACAAATAGTCCTACTAGTGCCAGACACAGCACTGACAGCAAGCCTGTCTTTCTCATTTGCTCTCCTTTTGAGATTTTATTGTTTATTATGTTTGGTTTAGTCAATGCCAAAATTGTTTGCTCAACTTTACTCTCGTTAATATAAGAGCAATATGAAAAATTACCACTTGAAAAAATAAAAATAATTTCTTTTTTTATACTTTTTTCCCACACGAACAATCCCATCTCTCTAATTTACAAGTTGTTGCAGCATTACCTTCTTATAAACATAAAATAAATGTCAAATTTTGGTATACCTTGGTATATGAACACTAAATATGAATCATCAACTTGTATTAGTATACCCTAAAAAAAATTAAGTATTTAGATTTTTAATTTTTATTTTTTTGAATAAATCGTTTTCCTAACTATATTAAGGTTCTTTTACGCGAATTACATGAAAAATAATCAAGCAGATTGATATGCACAAAAATCTTTTACATAAATTAGAACAACGAATTTCAAAATTATTAATTACAGATAAAGTAGAACTGGAAAACCTCGCACGCCGCATCCGCAAACATACCCATGCGGATCAAGCGGTCGAGCAGCTTCTGAAAAAACTGCAGCAAGAACTTGAGTCCGCGGAAAAGCGTTGTTTCAAAGAAACAGCCGATGCGATAAAATTTTCATATCCCGAAGCCCTGCCAATCAGTTCTCGCGCGGCGGACATAAAGGAAAGCATTGAAAATAACCGGGTGGTAATAATTTGCGGTAGTACCGGTTCCGGGAAAACAACTCAGTTACCCAAAATAGCTTTGGATTTAGGACAGGGGCGTTTCGGTCGAATCGGCTGTACGCAGCCCCGCCGCCTCGCGGCAACCGCGATGGCGAAACGCGTCGCGGCTGAACTCAATGTCCAATGCGGCGAACAAGTGGGTTTTCATGTTCGTTTCAATAGACGCGTCAGCGATAACACAGTTATTAAATTCATGACCGATGGAATTCTTTTGTCTGAAACTCAACGTGATCCTGATTTGCTGCAGTACGACACTATAATAGTAGATGAAGCGCACGAACGCAGTTTGAATATTGATTTTATTCTCGGTTATCTTAAACAGCTTAAACAACGCCGTCCTGAACTTAAAATAATTATTTCTTCGGCAACGCTGGATGCTGAAAATTTTTCAGAATTCTTCGACAACGCGCCGATTTTAACAATTGAAGGGCGCACTTTCCCGGTGGATGACTATTTTCTGCCCCCAAACGATGACGAAGAACTTTCAGCGCACATCGCGCGGGCGGTACACTGGATTTCAGACATTGACGACAGAGGCGATATATTAGTTTTTCTCCCCGGCGAACGCGAAATTCGCGACGCCGCGGATATGCTGGAAGGGCGCGATATCGCCAATACAGAAATACTGCCGCTTTTCGGGCGTTTGAATATAAGTGAGCAGCAGCGCGTTTTCGCGCCGAGTCAGCAGCGCCGGATTATCCTGGCGACAAACGTTGCGGAAACCTCAATCACTATTCCAAATATCCATTATGTAATAGATTCAGGGGAAGTACGGATCAGCCGTTACAATCCAAGGAATCATATTCAAGGCCTGCAGATAGAACAAGTCTCACAGGCCAGCGCCAAACAGCGCCGTGGACGCTGCGGACGTGTTACTGACGGGGTTTGTGTATATTTGTATTCTGAAGAAACACTTGCGGACAGTCCGGAATTTACCGATCCTGAAATACGCCGTAGTTCACTGGCGGGCGTTATCCTGCAAATGTCTATTCTGGGATTGGCTAAAATTGAACATTTCCCTTTTCTTGACCCGCCGCAAAGTACGCTGATTCGTGAAGGCTATCAGGCTTTACGCGACATTAACGCTATCGATAAAAGTGGAAAAATCACTGTCGCCGGTCGAAAAATAGCCGCTCTGCCGCTTGATCCGCATCTGGGTCGGATGATTATTGACTCTTACGAACGGGAGGTTCTGCCTGAAATTATTATAATCACCACTTTTTTGAGCATGCAGGATCCGCGCGAACGCCCCTTGACCAGACAGGCAGGCGCGGATCAGGCTCATTTGCAATGGCGCGACCCGGACTCGGATTTCATCGGAATTCTGAATTTATGGAATTTTATCATGAAGGAACGCGCCGGGAATCCAGCTAATAATGCTTTTAAGCGTTTTTGCCGCAATAACTTTTTGAGTTTCCCGCGAGTGCGTGAATGGCTGAATTTAACACAGGATTTAACTCGTACAATCAGCGAGACCGGGATGCCTGAAATTCAAATTTTGACTCATGAATTGGACAAACCTGACTACGAAAAGATTCATAAATCGATTTTAGCGGGCGTTCCGTCAAATATCGGTATGTATGATAATGAAGAAAAAATTTATACCGGCACGCGTTCACGCAAATTTTATATATTCCCGGGCTCAACTCTGCACGGCAAAAAACCGCCGCCGGACTGGGTAATGACTTTTGCCCTGGTCAGCACTACCCGTGTTTTTGCCCGGCAGGTGGCTAAAATAGAATCCAAATGGCTTGAAAATGTAGCTCCGCATTTATGCAAATCCGTATATGACAAAATAAAATGGAACAAACAGGCAGGTTTTGTTTATGCCCGCGAGATGGTCAGTTCAGGGGCTTTGCTGATTAATGCCGGTAACCGGATTCATTACGGGTCGGTTCTGCCGGTTGAAGCCAGAAAGATATTCATTCGTGACGCAATGGTCTGCGGGCGCATGAGTTCACGGCATGAATGGCTCAAAAAACATCAGCAGATGATACGGAACATCAAAAATCTTGAGGAAAAAATCCGCCGTCCTGACTCAATGTGGGATGCTGACGCAGTATACGAACATTTTGATAAAATTATACCCGAAGAGGTTTGTTCGACTCAAAGCCTGGAAAAATGGCTTTATAAAACCAGTACAAATATAGATATGAATATTGAAGATGCGATGATTTTTCAATTATCTCCGGTAAATACAGATGATTATCCTGACTATATCAGCTTTGGAGGACACGAATTCGAATTACGTTATTCATTTGACCCGGGCGAACCTGATGATGGAGTTTCCATCGTATCAAAGCCGGATGAGCTTAATTTAATTCCTGTATGGAGCCTGGATTGGCTGGTGCCCGGATATTTGCCGGAAAAAGTCGAATGCATGATAAAATCTTTGCCCAAAGATCAACGCCGTGCATGCAATCCCGCCACGATAACAGCGGAAAAGTTTATTGAAGCCCTGGGTGAAAATAAAATATTTACGGAACAGCCGTTAGCCGCGGCTCTGGCAGATTTTTTGTGCGACGCGACCGGCTCAATAATCAAGCCGGGAGATTTTGACATGGAAAAACTGCATGAAAGCATGTTTATGAAAATCGCGGAATTGGACGAAGACGGCTACATCAGAGATTTTTACCGTGAACTACCGGCAAATTTAAGTTCAGGTTCAATGTTAAGCGCAGCGGTAAACGGAATCGGGGAATGGCTGCTTTCCGGTTTACAGGAATGGCCGGAAGGAGATATACCTGAAAGTATCACCCTGCCCGGCGGAGAAGGTCGTGAAGTACACCCTGCCCTGTGCGCAGAAGACGACAGTGTCGCCCGGCAGGTATTCATGGATCAGCGGGAATCCGAATATGAACATAAACGCGGCATAGTTAAACTTTTCTGCCTGCGCCATAGTCAGCAAGTCAAATATTTAAAAAAATCTTATAAATTATCACATCAAGTCCAGTTGGCTTTGTGCGTGAATGACCAGGGGAAAAAGTACGAACAAGACTTTATTTACTCCATTATTTTATCGGCTTTAACAGATAATGGATGTTGTGAAATCCGCACTGGCGAAGAATTCGAGGAACGCAGTCAGACGGCTTTAGGAGAAATGGCATCCGTCGCGCAAAAACATTTAGATGCTCTTGAGCAAATGCTTGAGCAATATGAACAAATCAGAGCACTGCTGGACAGAACGGGAGACCGCGCTGAAAACGAATGCGCCGATGTCCTTCAACAACTTGACTTCCTGTTCAGACCGGGATTTTTGACCAACGAAACAATCCGGCAAAATTATCCGCGTTACCTGCGTGCGCTGCAACTCAGAACTGAACGCCT
>DAOWBJ010000217.1 GCA_030634125.1 Victivallales bacterium | reverse complement strand
GTATGGATAAACATAATCGACCGGGACAAAGCACCGTGTTCGTCGAGAGTATTTTTGAATTTCAGATAATCATCGTAGTTCAGTCCCATGCCGCCGAGGATGATAACGTCCACCTCAGCCTGCAAAGCGATTCTGGCGAGCAATTCATTGTAGGGCTCACCAGCTACTGAGAAAATCGGTAATTTCTGTGATTCGACCAGAGTATTGAATACGTCAATCATCGGGATACCGGTACGAATCATGTTTTTAGGGATAATACGTTTCGCTGGATTGACCGAAGGTCCGCCGATCTCAATGAGTTTGTCATTGATTTCCGGGCGCCCGTCACGGGGCATGCCGCGGCCGGTAAAAATACGTCCGAGCAAATCTTCGGAAGAAGACACTTTCATGGGGTGTCCGAGGAAACGCACCTGATTGTTGGTACTGATTCCGCGTCCGCCGGCAAAAACCTGCAAGTTAACTTTATTGTCCTGCAGGCGGATAACCTGCGCTAAAGATACTCCACGCGTTGTTGATACTTCAGCGAGTTCATTATAGCTGACCTTATCAGCTTCAACGGTAATAACATTACCGGCAATTTGAATAATGCGGTGATATACTTTACGCATATATGTGCTCCTTAATTTTTGCGTCGATTGCCGCTTCAAGTTTTTTAAACTGTTCTGAATCCATCGCGGCGTAATTCCAGTCGATAAATACCTGACGCAATTCGAGGAAATAACGACGTGCTTTGTCTTTGTCGCTGAAATCAAATCCTGTATTGAGAATATCAATTACTTTGTCGAAAACGTATTGCTGACGTTCTTTATTGGTCGCGCCATCGACTTCATCAAAGGTATTCTGCTGCAGATAAACGTAGTCGAGGAACTCACTCTTGAGATAAGCAATGAAATCATTGATGTGAGTACCTTCTTCGCAGGCAACTTTCATCATCTGATTAATTTCATTGCCGTTGCGCAGTTCTTCATGAGCTTTCCGGATTTTGTTATTACTGACAATGCTCTTGTAATGACTCCAGCTGTCCAGTGGGTCAACCGCCGGATAACGCCGCGCGTCTGAACGCTCACGGGAAAGTCCTAAAAACGCCCCCACAACTTTCAACGTCGCCTGAGTTACAGGTTCTTCAAAGTTACCGCCGGCCGGACTGACCGCGCCGCCGATTGTAACCGAACCAAGTGAACCGTCATTCAATTTTACAAGACCGGCACGTTCATAAAACCCCGCGATCAAGGATTCAAGATAAGCCGGGAATGCTTCTTCACCGGGGATTTCTTCGAGACGCCCGGACATTTCACGCAGTGCCTGCGCCCAGCGTGAAGTTGAGTCCGCCAGCAGTAAACAGTTCAAACCCATTTGGCGGTAGTATTCCGCCAGGGTTACCGCCGTGTAAACAGACGCTTCACGCGCCGCTACCGGCATTGAACTGGTGTTACATATAATAATCGAACGATCCATCAAAGTTTTTCCGGTACGGGGGTCTTCAAGGTGCGGGAACTCACGAAGGATTTCCACAACCTCACCGGCACGTTCGCCACAGGCCGCGACAATCACAATATCAACCTCGGCATACTGACTTATAGCATGCTGTAATACAGTTTTGCCTGCACCGAAAGGACCGGGAGTACAAAATGTTCCGCCAACCGCGACGGGAAAGAATGTATCAATAATCCGCTGCCGGGTAATCAAAGTTGTTTCAGGCAGGATTTTTTCTTTATAGGCTTTAATCGGAATTTTGACCGGCCAGTTCTGCACCATAGTTACGATGCGTTCTTCGTCTTTCTTATTTTTAATTTTCGCCATGGTGTCGGAAATTTTATATTTTCCGGCGGCGGTTATTTCAGTAATTTCCCATTCGCCGGGCAGGTCAAAAGCCGCCATGATGTAATGTTTGAAAATACCTTCAGGTACATGTCCGAGACGTTCTCCGGCAATAATTTTGTCGCCGATTTTTGCGCCCGGGGTGAATTCCCATTCCGCTTCGTAGTCCAGTGCCGGGAGGTAAACGCCGCGCCGCAGGAAAAAACCTGATTTTTCAGCCAGTTCATTAAGCGGATTCTGCAAGCCGTCATAAACCATGGTAAGCAACCCCGGCCCCAACTCTACGCTGAGGAGTTCATCAGTAAATTCAATTGCTGATCCCACAGTCAAGCCGTTGGTGCTTTCAAAAACCTGAAGATCCGCGCGTTGTCCACGTACACGGATAACTTCACACTTAAGGCGTTCGTCGCCCAAAACTGCGTATGCCACTTCATTCTGAGTAACATGAGTGTCAAACTCAACGGTAATCATATTACCGTTAACTCCGACGATTCTGCCAGTATTACTATCCTGCATGCTGGTGAATCTCCCTTATTTTATATTGTTTTATTCTTTAGTATCATTATTAATCTGTCCAAGCATCACGTCAAGGTTTTTTTCGCCTTGTTCCACCTGACGCTCGTTCCATTTTTCCAAAAGCAGTAATTTTAGTTTATATACACATAATTTATCAAAGTCAAAATGATGCCCGGACTCAAAATCCTCAAGGGCATTCCAGCGCATCCGGTCAAAATATTTTTCGCGCTCCAAAGGATTTTTCAGCCCGAAAGCTTCCTGCATTCCGGTATCAATGTCGCAAAAACAGGCTTCTTCCTCCTGTAAATAGCTGTGAATATCTCTGCCGTGCGGCGCGCGATGAGACGCTATGCGGTTGCGCAGGCAAATTTCCCATTGCCGCCAGCGTTCAGCCGCGCTGCCGGCGGGATAACTCTGTTCCGCTTCCGGCACCAGGCTGAGCTTGGTGAGAATTTTCAAATCACTTTCGTTTACTTTGTCCGCGCAAGCTTCGTTGAATTCCTCAACACTCAGCAAAGGCGTATTGTCAAACATCAACATTGGCAGTGAACTTAGCAGATAATAATATCCAGCCATTATTTTTATTCTCCGGCGGGTTCAAGCAATTTTGCCAGCTTCGGGGTTACATAAGCGCAAACCAGATCAGCAATCGCGTCATCGGTAAAATAGAAGAATACGTCACTTCCCTTAAAACCGATTTTCAAACCGCCGCCAATATCGTTTTCACCGAAAACTTCGGGTGTTTCGGCAAAAGTTTTTGCCAGGCTGCCGCGCAGCAGTACAATTAATTTCTCACGGTCTTTGTTAGAAACTAAAAGTTCCAGGCTTAAATCAGAAGCGGAGTCATTTTTGCTGAAAGCATTTGCCATTTCTTTTATGATTTCACCCATAAATTCAGGGGTCATACTTTCAGAGCTGACATCGTGTACGACATTTTCAAGGCGTTTCTGCAGTTCGCTTTTAAGTTTGAGCATAATATCACGGGCGGCTTGTTTTACCGCTGAATCTGCGAGTTTCTTAAACTTTTCCGCGTCATCTTCTGCTTTTTCGCGAGTTGACTCAGCGTCTTTATTCGCTTTGTCGATAATCTTTTGAGCTTCCTGCCTGGCATTATCAAGAATCTTTTGTTTCTCTATTTCAGCTTTCTCAAGCCCTTCTGTTTTAATCTTTTCAAGTAAACCTTGTAGTTTCTCAGCCACTGTAATACCTCGTAAAATATAATAATTTGTGGAAAAATTCCATGAACACACTAATTTATATCAATTTTACATTTTATCAACTCAAGACAAGCATTAAGTCGTAAACATTTTCTGTTTGGTTTCATTAAAATATTAATTATCAGCAAAAAGGTCCGGCGCGAACTTTTCCGGTTCTTTTTTTATTTTGTTTTTTGCCTCACCGGGACGTGAAATATCCGCGAATAAATCAGGCTCACTGTTTCCTTCGGGCAGTTCCCTGAGGATACTTTTCAATTCCATGTCTTCACAAATTGTTCTGATTTTGTTCCAGTCGGGAGTTTTGCGTGTCAAGCTGTGCCCTGCTCCCCACGGTCTGATCGGAGCCTGGATGGTTTAATGTAGCAGCTTGATATTTTTTTCGAGAAGCTCGACATTATCCTCAATTTTCCGGCGTACTTTAGGATTTTCTATTGCTTCGGGATTGGCAAGCATATTCGCAATCGAACCGTGTTCGTTAATGAGTTTCGCGGCAGTCTTAGGACCTACTCCCTGCAAGCCGGGGATG
>DAOWBJ010000132.1 GCA_030634125.1 Victivallales bacterium | reverse complement strand
CGAAAGGTCTGCAAAGTATCGGGGCAAAAGTATTGTCAATGATTAGCGGCAGACCATTTTCATGCGCCGCGTCCGTTACAGCTTTAAAATCCGGCACGTCGCCTTTCGGATTGCCAATAGTTTCGCCATAAACCAGCATGGTATTGTCTTTTACATTCGCGTTAATCAACTCGGGAGTGAGTTCATCAATAAATGTAACCTCTATATCAAAACGCGGCAGTGTATACTGGAACAAAGTCTGAGTTCCGCCATACAGGGAGGCCGTACTGATAATATGGTCACCGGCTTGTGCAATATTAGTGATCGCCAGGAAAATCGCCGCCATTCCGCTTGAAGTGGATAAAGCCGCGGTTCCGCCTTCGATTGCCGCCATTCTTTTTTCAAAAATATCTGTTGTCGGATTCATCAGGCGGGTATAGATGTTGCCGAATTTCTTCAAGGCAAACAAGTCTTCCGCATCCTGAGCCGATTCAAATACATAACTCGCTGTTTGATATATTGGTACAGCGCATGCGCCGGTTGCCGGATCTCTTTCAAATCCCGCGTGTAATGATAAAGTTGCAGGTCCAGTTTTGTTCATTTCTATTGCTCCTTTTTTGAAAATAGGGGTGTTGATAAATATCTTTCTGCTGTATCGGGGAAAATTGTTACAATAGTTTTTCCCATATTTTTTTCACGTTTTGCCAACTCAACCGCGGCATAAGCCGCGGCTCCGGCGCTGATTCCACAAAGAATGCCTTCTTCACGCGCGGCTTGTTTAGCGTATTTTATTGCGTCCTCATCACTTACGACGATTATTTCGTCAATGATTCCCGGATCGAAAACATCAGGGACAAAACCAGCCCCTATCCCCTGAATGCCATGTTTCCCGGATGATCCTCCTGAAAGTACCGGAGAGGTTTCCGGTTCAACAGCAACAAGTTTAATTTCAGGATTTTTTTCTTTAAGAAAATGTCCAATCCCGGTCAAAGTTCCGCCAGTGCCAACTCCCGCGACAAAAATATCGATCTTTCCGTCAAGGTCGTTCCATATCTCAACCGCGGTAGTGTCATAATGCGTTTTAACATTAGCCGGATTCTTGAATTGCTGAGGCACAAAGGCGTTTTCATATTCTTTTACCATTTCTTCAGCTTTTTCAATAGCTCCGCCCATACCCTCCATTGCCGGGGTCAAAACTATTTCCGCCCCCAGATGGCGCAAAAGGTCTCTGCGTTCCTGAGACATTGATTCAGGCATTGTTATAATTAATTTATATCCTCTGGCGGCAGCCGCCATGGCAAGCCCCAGGCCTGTATTGCCGCTGGTCGGTTCGATAATCAGATGTCCCGGAAGCAGCCCGCCCGCCTGCTCCGCGGCTTCGATCATTCCCACCGCGATTCTGTCTTTAATACTGGACGTTGGATTATAAAATTCCATTTTTGCGTAAATCCGTGCCGCATTATCATCGAGACCGCCATGATACCTGACCAATGGAGTTTTCCCGACTGCACGAGAAATGTCTTCATAAATCTTCATATCACATATTCCTTTATTTCCGAGTTTAATTCAATGATTTTATTTAAGCTTATTTTAGCGGCCTCACGGCGAAAACTTTCAGCGAGCATTTGCCAACTGCAATATTATACGCAGACCATATCTGGTTTTTGTCGACACTTTCATATATCAAACCTTTAAGGTTTACATTCATAATAAAGTATGCGCCAATGAGTTCAATGTCAAGGGTTTTATCAATAAAACAAAAAAAATAATCGCTTATAATGCTTTTGGGAGAAGGTCTTTGAGTGTCGGATTAGCGGCTAGACGGGCGTGGCATATTGCCAGAGCCAGAGCATCTGTCGCATCCAAAGGGATGGCGGCAGTGTCGAGATCAAATTCGTTTGCCATCATTAAAGCTATTTGTTCCTTGGTGGCTGTGCCTGTTCCTACCGCTGATTTTTTGGCTGTGCGCGGGGAATAGGAATAAGATGGAATGTTGTGCTCGGCTAAAATAGCTAAAATTGCTCCTCGAACCATACCTAAAATTATCGCGGTTTTTGGATTGCGACCGAGAAATGGATCTTCAATAGAAGCATTATCCGGTTTGAATTGCTCAATAAGCTGTTTTATTCCGCCATTGATGCGGCGGAGACATTCTGAATGCGGCATCTTTTGAGTATTGCGGATAACTCCGCAGTCAAGGATTTGTGAATCGTTGGCGGAATGAAATTCCACAAGACCGTAGCCTGTGCAGCGAATTGCCGGATCTATACCAATAATAATCATAATACTTGTACCTTTAGGCTCTTATACTGCTCAAGCACATCTTAGAAAATGGTAAACTTAGCTTTCTCAAAAAAGCATATCCATATCTCGAAGGCGACGTTCGCTCTAGTCAATATCAACTTGATCGGCGATGGAATCATCGATGTCAAAATTAGCGGTAACTTCCTGGACATCATCAAGATCTTCAAGTCTGTCGATCAAACGCAAAACTTGTTTCGCTTTTTCGACATCTTTGAGTTCAATTGTGTTTTCAGGTCTGCGGACAGTTCCGGCTTCCTCGCTTGCGATACCGGCTTTTTCCAAAGCTTCCATGACAGGCTCAAAGAATTCAGGCGGACCCCAGATTTCGGCAACGCCGTCGTCGATTTCAATGTCTTCCGCGCCGGCGTCAAGGACAATATCCATTAAAATTTCTTCGTCGGCATTTTCACCTGTAACCACAAAGTGCGCCTGGCGGTGGAACATCCAGGATACCGCGCCGCTGGTCGCCAGATTTCCGCAGTTGCGGTCGAGAGTCATGCGTACGTCACTTGCTGAACGGTTACGGTTATCAGTCAGACATTCGATGATAACAGCGACGCCTTCCGCTCCATAACCTTCATACATAATTTCTTCAAAAACTACATCGCCAAGTTCACCAGTTCCTTTTTTGATCGCGCGGTCAATATTGACATTAGGCATATTTACGGCTTTCGCAGATGTTAAAGCTGAACGCAGACGCGGATTTGCCGAAGCGTCACCGCCGCCCATTTTGGCAGCTACCATTATTTCTTTAGCTACACGGGAAAAGATTTTACCTTTTTTCTTGTCCGCGGCGCCTTTTTTATGCTTGATATTTGCCCATTTACTATGTCCAGCCATGAAAAACCTCGTTTTATCAGTTTAATTATTATAAGAACAATGTACTGCATTTTAGTAATTCTTCAAATAAAAAACATTGGCTTGTCATAATTTGCGGTTTAAAATTCGTGATTGCATCGTGAGCATATGCTGAATATCTCGGCGAAAGCTTTTCCCGCAATTTGCAAACACGAAGCACCAAAATATATAAACTACCCTTGACATTGAACAAGCACGCACTACATTGAAAGCGGTCAAGCTTATTTTTTATTAAGTTTAACAACTTTGATTTAAGCTCACAACAGCTTTTATCTTGTTATAAATATTTATGACTCAAAACTTAATTATGAAAAATTCACTGGAACATTTGCCAAAAGAAAAAATAGAAAGGCTGGAGGGCGCTGTTTCCGTCATCCGCGAGATGTGCGATGATGTTGAAATGATTATTCTTTACGGTTCCCATGCCCGCGGAAATTACCGGGACGAAGAGGATTTACCCTCTGACCGTAAATCCGGCGAGGTTTCCGACTATGATATTATGGTGGTCTGCCGTCATAATTCAACCGCTATTCATCACAGCCTCTGGCGCGGTATATCTGAACACTGCAATGGTCTTAGTACGCATATGCCTTTCCGCATTATCGTTCACGACATCAAGTTCGTTAAAAGACGACTCAAGGAAATTCATTTCTTTTACAGCGACATTGTCAAGGAAGGCTGTCTGCTCTATGATTCAGGCAAATATCAACTAAATGTAGGTAAGGAACTCACGCCTGAACGGCAAATCGAAATTGCGAAAGAACATTTCGAACATTGGTTTGAAAGTGCAAAAGGTTTTTATCGTTTTTTCGAATTAGGATTAAAAGAAAATAACCTAAAAGGTGCGGCATTCCAACTTCATCAAGCGGCTGAATCCTCCTACAAAGCTCTTGAACTCGTTTTGACCAATTACATTCCCCGCGGACATTTTCTAGCCGCCGCGGACAGACGAATCCGCGAAGTTCTTCCTGTTTTTGTGGATATTTTCCCATGCGCAACAGAAGCCGACAAAGAACTTTTCGAACTTTTCGAATACGCCTATATCGGCGCCCGTTACGACAAAGATTTCAAAATCTCCAAAGAAGACCTGGATTATTTATCAGAAAGGGTCAAATTATTACTAAAACTAACAGAAAAACTCTGCAAAGAAAAAATCCAAAAAATCAAAGAAAGTTGTAGATAGATAAAGTATTGCCTTTTAATCGGAAATTTCTTCACGCAACAGCTTTTTAATATTTTCCTCAACCATAGGACTTGCAATTATCCCTTGAAGAATCTGTTCCGATAACTCTTTAGACAGGTCTGAATGATACCGCACTTCTTTGCGGTTTATTTTTTCCACTAGTTGTTCCATTTGAATATATATAGGAGAATTACAATCAATTATTGAATCTAAATCTAGTTCAGTGTATTCTTGAGGCGAAATTTCTACTAAAGTATCAGGAGGCAAATTACGTCTTCTCAATTTTGTACTTTCTATTTGTGAAGAAAAAACTCCTAACACAAGTAAATGATTATTTAATGGATTAGGATTGATGACAACAAAATAATGCGACTCCGCAGATTTTAAGTCTCTATGCTGAAAATAATAAACTGTTCCCTGACGAAGAAATTTTAGTTGCCAAGGAGTTTCAGAAGGCGACATATTATCACCGCCATATTTCGTCAAGTTGGCTTGATTCCTGAAAATGCTCTTTGTTTAATTGCAAAATATCATCAGGCACATCACAGTATTCAACTCCTTTCGGAGCTAATTCAAAAAAGTCCTCCAAGCTCATATTAGAATTCAAATTAGATTCATGTTTTTTCCACTCTGGAAACTCATGAGTAAAATCTACAAGTCCTTGTTGTTTATGAAACCTTTCCCAAATCACATCTAATGCTTCAATTTCTGTTTCAGAAAATACGTCTGTATCAACTTCGCGCCGAGACTTTATGTCATGATGTAAATCAACTTGACTCAAGCATATTTCGGCATAACATTTTATTTCTTTGTCTAAAAAAATAGTTTGCTCTGCAATATCTTTAACCCCTGAAGCTACTGGCCCAAACTGCATTGCAATATAGTTATCATTAGTAATTGCCCTACCATACTTACGAAGATGAAACCTGTCGGCAAGATAAATTAATTTAAGCACTTTTAGCTTACTTATTTTATGAGAACTATTTTTTCTAGCAAAATAGTTCAAAGCCTGTGTAGCTTTTTTGTATTCAAATCTCATTGTAAACCCCTTTACTGTATGTATTTATTATAACATACAAAGTATTGTTTTGCAATTATATAAATATACATAACTCCATATAAATACCATAATTTGTCAATTTTACAAATTGGAACTTATCTTTTATTCTTTATTCAATGTTTTTTTGATGTCTTCGGGTTTTTAGAGTCAAAACCATCTGTCACGTCAAAATTCCCACACGCCAATACTCGAACGCATCGCTTGTCGAGATCGGTACTTTTCAGGCACGGAAAACCGCGCCGAATTTCGCTCGTTGGAGATGAGCGACCAGCGTTTTCCGCCGCTGGATCACGGAGCCGTTACATCCGGCTTTTTTTATTAAAGACTTCCCTTGTTTTTTTGTGGTGAGGTAATATATTAAGTTCTTTCCAGTAAATGATAAACAGGAATTTGACTGAT
>DAOWBJ010000015.1 GCA_030634125.1 Victivallales bacterium | reverse complement strand
GGTTCAGCCGCAATGATTGAAGGGCGTTTGCAGTTCGATCAGTGGGATGACCGTGATACCGGGAAAAAACGCTCTACTTTGCGCGTTGTTGCTGAACGGGTTCAATTCATCGGCGGACGTCGTGATTCAGGTCAGGAGAGCGGTGGCTATCAAGCTCCGCAGCAAAATACCGCTGCTCAAGCTCCGCAGCAGAACGGCGGCAGTCAGGCTCCACAGCAAAGCGGTGTCAGTCCTGCGGCTACCGGTGCTCCGGCTCCGGTTCAGGGAAAAGAAGCGAATGGTTTTCCCGCAATGCCGAATGACGCTTTTCAGGTCAATAATGATGCTGAAGATGATATTCCGTTCTAGAGAAATTAGATACTAGTATATTATAATTAACCAAAACAGGAAAGTAAAAATGCAAAGAAAGAAAACACGTAGAAAAAAAAGAGTCAGCAAACCTAAGATTTGCCGCTTTTGTGAATCGCAAATTCATTACATTGATTTTATGGATGTGGAAACTCTCCGCAAATTCCAGACTGAGAAAGGTAAGATTTTGCCTCGTCGTATTACCGGTACTTGTCTGCTGCATCAGAAAATGCTCGGTATCGCAATCAAACGCGCTAGAATCGTTAGCTTGGTATTATAAAGCAGGAGAGTGTTATCAATGGCAAATCAAAAATATATTTTACTCGAAGATGTCGCTGATCTGGGACTCGCTGGTGATGAAGTTTCAGTTTCTGCCGGTTACGCTAGAAATTACCTCATCCCGAAAGGTCTGGTTACTAAATTAACCTCTGGAACAGAGAAGATGCTTGCTGCCCGTAAAGAGCAGAACGAAGCGCGCCGCGCCAAAGAATTATCTGAGACAGAAGCTTTAGCCGCTAAACTTAATGAAGTTGAATTAACATTTACAATGCAGGCTTCTGAAGACGATCAATTATTCGGTTCAGTCAGTGCGCGTAATATCGTTGAACAGCTCGCTGAAAAAGAACTCGAAGTTAAGCATCAGCAAGTTAAAATTGATGATACAATCAAAGAACTTGGTTCTTTTGACGTAGTGATTGCTCTTGGACACAATGTTAAAGCAACTATAAAAGTAAAAATAGACAGAGCTCAAGCTTAAGGTCTTTTTAAAAAATAGAAGTTATGGTCAATATTCAAAGCAATGATGAAGCAGCAGGTTCTGTTGTAAATGAACGTCCTCAACCTCATAATCTTGAGGTTGAAAGGGCGGTTCTTGCCGCAATGCTGCGCGAACCGCGGCCTTGTGTGGACATGGTGATAGAACAGCTCAGTTCGGCTGAAGCTTTTTATTCCCATATTCATCGGGAAGTTTTTAAGGCGATTGACGCGCTTTATAATAAATCCGATTTGGGTGTTGATCTGATTTCTGTTGCTCACCAGCTGTCGAAAAACGGCACATTGGAAGGTATCGGGGGTGAGGTTTTTCTTGCTGAACTTTATAATTCAATTGCCACGACCGCCAACCTTGAAAGCTGGTGTAATATTACCCGGGAATTTTTTGTCCTGCGCAATATGATTAATGTCTGCAGTGAATCACTGCTTAAATGTTATGATGATTCGATAAACGCTAAAGAGTTGATCGACCAGATTGAAACTGATCTTTTTAAGGTCCGTAATGTTACAAGCCGTTCTGATATTGTAACCCTTAAGGAAACCCTGGGAGATACCTTTAAAAATATCCAGGCATTGATTAACGGCGAAATTGAGATAGGGATTCCGACTGGTTTACCTGATCTTGACAAAATGATCGGGGGAATGAAACCAGGCGAGATGTTTGTCCTTGGAGCCCGGCCGTCAATCGGGAAGACTTCATTGGCTTTGAACTTGATTCGCAACGTCGCGATACAGACAAGCAAGCCGCGCGCCGTTGCTTTTTTCAGTTTGGAAATGACTTCCGAACAAATCGCGCGCCGTTTGATTTGTACCGAAGCGAGGATTCCTGAAACTAGATTTTTTGACGGCTCTTTCAAACATAATGAAATGACAAAATTGACTCAAGCCGTTGCCGCCCTGCAGGACGCAAAAATATTTATTGACCCGACCGGCGGTTTGACTATCGCCGAACTGCGGGCAAAAGCGCGTCGTCTTAAAATGATGCATGATATAGATTTTATAGCAATCGACTACCTGCAGTTGATGAAAGCTGATGGACGAATTGATAACCGCCAGCAGGAAGTCGCCGAAATTTCATCGGGCATTAAGAAACTTGCTAAAGAATTAAATATACCGATTCTGGTGCTGGCACAGCTCAACCGTGAAGTTGAAAAAACAGCCGGAGCCTCCGCCAGACCAAGACTCAGCCATTTGCGTGAGTCAGGCTCGATTGAGCAGGACGCCGATATTGTAAGCTTTCTGCATCGTGACCGGGATGAATCAAAAGGGATTAGTTCTGAGCAGGATCATGATGGATTGGATGCTGAACTTATATTGGAAAAAAATCGTAATGGACGTACTGGAATTGTAAAAATGAAATTTTTCCCGTCACGTATGGAGTTTGTCAATGTTAAATTTACTGCGGGAGACCGTCCGGTTAATGACGCTTAATAGAAAGGGATTGTTATTATTGTGAAGAAGCTATTAATTTTGTGGACAGCAGCGATATGCGTATTTAGCTCCATGCTGAATGCTGCCACGATAGAAAGTATAAAATTTGACCAGCAAGGCGGTTATACTTTCCCTGAAAAAATGCTTTTATTCAATATGCAGCAGAAAGTTGGTAGAATATATAATAAAAACACCCTTAATGATGATATTAAAAGGCTTTACAGTTTAGGCTTTTTCGATGATGTTGTTTCAGAAGTAAAAGATATTCACGGGGACAAGGTCGATATTATTGTCAGGGTAAAGGTGAAACCGCGTGTCAACAAGATTATCTTTAAAGGCAATAAGAAATTTCCTGCCAAAGAGTTGAAGCCCAATGTGGTTCTTGACGTTGGAATGCCTTTGAATGATAATAAATTGCGGGTCAGCGCCAACAGGCTGCGGGCTTTTTATAGAAACAAAGGATATAATGACGCGCTGATTGCTCCGGTTCTGAAAAGTGCCGGCAAAGGCAAAATAAATATTACTTTCACTATTAAAGAAAATCTTCGTCTCAAAATAAACAATATTACCTTTAGCGGGGTAACTGTTTTTTCAAACTGGACGCTTAAAAACGCAATTGCCAACAGACATTCATATTTGAGTCGATTCCTTGAAATAGGTTTGCTGGAACGTAATGAGATGGAAAAAGACAAGGCGCGTTTGCGTAAACTTTTCTGGAGCAAGGGATATCTTGACTTCAAGGTTAAAGACATCAAAGTAACTCACGAGAAAGATAATCCTGAATATGTTGATCTTGATTTTGATATTTACGAGGGCAAGCCTTATAAGATAGGCAAAATTACGATTCTTGGCAATAAAGTGTTTAAGACTTCGGAAGTTATGCCTTTGATGCGTATTAGAAAAGGCATGACTTACGATGATGACCGGGTTGAAGCGTCTACGCAGATGATTAAAAATGCTTATGAGTCTTTAGGATACAGCAATATTGCCTGCCGAGAAGTACGCCTGGCGGATTTCAAAACACATATCGTTGATATGCAGATTGTAATTACCGAGGGACGTAAATTTACTATTAATCGTGTTGTTATCAGTGGTAACAACATCACTAAAGATAAAGTTATCCGCCGTGAACTGGTAATTCAACCTGGTGATCCTCTGGACAAAAACCGTATTAAAGCCAGTAAAGAACGCTTAATGGGAATGGGATACTTCAAAAAAGTAGAAGCAGTTACTGTTAATTCAAATGATTTTAATAAGAAAAATGTGGCATTTGAAGTTGAGGAAAAGCCGGCATACCAGTTTAAAGTCGGTGGTGGTGTTTCAAGTTACTATTCTTTGGTCGGTATGGGAGAAATTGTCAGTAACAACTTTGATATTACCAATCCCGAAAATTTCTTCAGAGGCGGCGGTCAACGTATGCGCCTGCAGGGAATGGTTGGTATTGAACGTAACAGTTTGAACTTTGACTTCGTTGAACCGTGGTTATTTGATATACCTCTGCGGCTGGCGATTAACGGTTACTGGAACACCATTGTGTATCCTAACTGGAATGAAACCCGTCTTGGAATCAGAGGCACATTGACGAAAAAGGTATTTGATGATTTCACCAGTGCGACAGTCGGTTATAAATTTGAAAATGTTAATGTTTCCAATATTGAACGCTCTAAATCGGCAGAGCTGCGCTCGAATCAGGGACGGCAATATGTCGGCCAAGTCTCTATGCTGATTAACCGTGATACCAGGGACAGTATGTTTAATCCTACTTCAGGGTATAACGTAAACGCGACCGGCGCGCTGGCCGCGCAAGGCATTGGCTCAAGCACTAATTTTTACCGTGTGGAACTTAAAGGCAGTCATTACTGGTCATTGCTTGACAAAGCTCTTATTTTCCAGGCTGGAGCCAAAATCGGAACGATTTCTCGTTTTAACCGCAATAAAAAAGCTCCATTGTTTGAGAGGTATTTTCTTGGTGGCGGTGAAACTATTCGTGGTTTTCCATATCGTTCAATTGCGCCGACGGATATAAATAATGATCCGGTTGGTGGACAGACTATGTTATTGCTTACCGCGACAATGACGCATCCTATTTATAAATTTGTGCGTGGAGCTATTTTTGTTGATGCCGGCGGCGTCTGGAAAAATTCATTTTCAATGAACATGGGAAGTATGAATCTGGGTGCCGGATATGGTTTGCGCATCAAGGTGCCGTATTTACAAGCTCCCATTCAACTTGATTTGGCTTATCCGATAGCTTCCAATGTCGATGGACTTTCTCAAAAAATACGTTTCCATTTCAATATGGGATTCACCTGGTAGGAAAAATATTTATTATGTCTGAAAAAGAACAAAAAATTGAATTTCCAAGCACCTGGAGTTACCGTATTATTACTGACGCGGCAAACAACGATTGTCGTGCCGCTATACTTGACGTACTGAAAGAATATGGAATTAAAGCGAAGCTGGAGAAAAAAGATAAATCATCCAGCGGTAAATATCAAGCCTATCGACTTCCGGTAGTTTTTGAGTCCCGAGAAATGATGAATGATTTAAGCTCCCGGCTTTCAGTCATCAACGGAGTGAAATTTCTGCTTTAATAAGAGGTAAAATATGCGTGTAAGTGTTATCTGTACGGGGACCGAATTACTGAAAGGAACTACGGTAAACACTAATTTGACTTTTGTGGGTCAACAGCTTGGTGAAGCGGGGATTGTGCCGTTTCGAGCACTTGTTGTAGGCGATAGTTTTGCGGATTTACGGCAGGCGCTTGAAAGCGCGGCTGGTGATTCCGACCTTATAATCACTACCGGCGGCTTAGGTCCGACTCGTGACGACTTAACCCGTAATGCCGTTTGTGATTTTCTCAAGCTGAAACTACATAGAGATTTAGAGATAGAAGCTCATTTAATACGACGCTGGGCGAACCGGCATTCGACCGCGCCCGATAAAGATTATTTATCGCAGGCTGATGTCCCTGAAAATTCAATAGTTTTAAAAAATCATGTCGGCACGGCTCCCGGATTATGGGTAAAGGGCGAAACTGAGATTATATTATTACCCGGTCCTCCCGACGAATTAAATCCAATGTTTGAAAATGAAGCCATGCCGCTTTTAAAAAAACTTGTCGCGGAAGCAAATTTTACTTCGAGTTTCATGATAACATCGATATCTGAATTAATAGTGCAGGGGAAAGTTGAACCATTAGTGAAGGGCCTGCCTTTATCTTTAGCATATTGCTCTTCGGTTGAGGGCGTGAAAGTATTTTTCAGCGGCGGGGACGAGAATTTAATTGTACAGAAAGCCGAGGAGGCTAAAAAGCTTTTTGGCGATGCTGTCCTGGCGGATAACAAACTATCACTAGTGGAAGAGATTTCCGAACGCTTGAGAGGGCTGAGCTATACTTTAGGAACAGCCGAGTCATGTACCGGCGGTATGATCGCGGCGGCAATAACGGATTTGCCGGGCTCATCGCAAATATTTTCCGGCTCAATAGTTTCGTACAGCAATGCTGTCAAAACAAAACTTTCAGGAGTTCCACAGGAGATTCTTGAAACTCATGGAGCTGTCAGCAGCGAATGTGTAAGTGCTATGGTTTCGGGTGTAGCAAAAGCCCTTGATGTAGATGCCGCGATAGCGGTTAGCGGGATTGCCGGTCCAGACGGCGGCACAGATGAAAAACCTGTAGGTCTGGTTTATATAGCGGCTTTACTGCATGATAAAATCATTGTTTCAAAGCATATTTTCCCCGGCAACCGGGATTCAATTCGCAATCGCGCGAAAATCAGAGGCTTATTAATGCTCAGAGAATTGCTCCTGAAAAAATGAAATCGCTCCGGGGCGGAATGCTTTATGACTCAATTTTTCCCGCATGAGCGTTTCCCGGCTTAAACAGAAGACACTTCTCAAATCGTTTAGCCCCACGGTTTAGTGGGTTTTTGTAATGCAGTTGTTTATAAAAGATGATTGATGGCTTGTAGTGTGGCCTTTGTATAATTTTTTTTCATAAAAACGGCACCGTCCTTTTTCCCCTCATAATCACATGGTACAATACTCCTTCCCCAGGAAGTAAAATAACGCAAAGTATGTTTTTTAGCTTTTGTTTTTGAAATGTCAGTGATGGCTAGAACAATATTAAGGTCAAAAGCTGCCTGCTTTTTAACCGGTAGGAATATTGAACGTTTATTATATACCGCCAATAAAATCATCTTATCAACTTGACCGCGCACCCTTTTTGTACTGAGACCTTCAATGTCCACAACTTTATATTTATTTTTGCGAAGCGCATCTATAAACATATTTTTAAATTGCCGCGTCTTCGAACTGTTTTGCAATAACTCGGTATTCACATGGCAAACAGCTGATGTATTATAAGATTTTTCGAGTTTTTGATAGTGTGGAATTTTTGTTAATATAATTTTTTTGCCGGCGCAGCCAGCACCCAATATTATCACGAACACCGATAAAATTATAGTTGAGATAACTATTCGCATTTTTCTTCTTGCCCCATTTTTTTAATAAAATCTTCATGTATGGCTTCTTTGCATTTTAACAATTCATAAGCGGATAACTTGCCGTTTTTGTCTTTATCATAAAACTGCATAATTTTATTTTTCGCATTACTTCGCTCCATACTTGATAATTCTCCATCGCCGTTAACGTCAACCGTGTTAATAGTTACGCTCGAAAATTCGTTAATGATTCTGCTTAACGAATTATAAGCAAATTTTTGGTAAATCGTATCAGTGGTGAACCCCGGAGGTTGAAAATGAAAAACATTGCAAACGCTATCGTCCTGTACAGATATTTTTAGCGATATGCTGCTCACGGGAATTGCTCGATACCATTGCCAAATATCAATGGCGTGTTCACCTTTCGGCAATTTTAACGGTATTATCGCAAAAGAGTGCGGCAGGTTCTGCCAATTTCTGATGTCAGCTTTGGCAGACATGCTTGCTGCCGCGCCTTTGACCATCAATCCGGAAAGAGCCATGCTCATGCCAACAATGCCGCCTGAACCGATTCCGGCGGCAATCATGGCATCGGCGGTATTATGTGTGCTTTTTTTCATGCTGGCTTTATCTTTTAATATCTGATCCATGCTTCTCGCTCCTCTGGTTCTGGACTGATAATTTATATCGCCGAAACCATAGAATGGATCATATTCCTGACCATTAATGAATATAGAGCAGGGGTTAAGGTAGGATATTACACCTTCCTGAACAATGCGAAATTCACCATATTCCCCTCGTCTGAACATACTTGGAGGGGAGCCGCACCATATAACAATCAAGGTATTAAAATCCAGCGGTTTAAATTGTCTGGTCGATTCTTTTGCCCATACGGCGGCATTATGTAATTCACTTTTATTCACCTTGTCGCCCCGCAGGGTATTCTTCAGCCATTTTTCTATTTTTTCGGAGGAGGCGATAATACAAAGGCGGCGCAATAATTTAGCTGGAGGTTTTGTTAAGTTACCGCTTTGTTTCCTCTGGCAATATGCACGATATAATTCATTGGCAAATATTTTTGACAAGGGTTTGTTCTGTATGAATGAATTAAATGTCGCATCCAGCATTTTGTCCCGCGCTTGGAATTCTTTCCGAATATCGTAACATTTTGCTGCCAGCAAATATAATAGCGCGTAATCAACTTTATACTTATTCTCTTTACTGTCTGAATCGGCGAGTAATCCAGTTTTTATCGCTGCCAGCGCATTATCGACATCTCCTTGATTCAGAAATGACATTGCCAGTAAAACGTACAGGCTGCATCGTTCGTACGGCTCGCCTTTATAGACTTTTTCCGCTTCATCGCCCCAAACACTTGCCGCACGCCGTTCGCTGTTTTGATCATGAAGTCCCTCAAGCGAAGTATGCGTCAACATCAACATCTTATGAGCTTTTTCTTTTTTACCTGCCAAAAGATAAATACTGGATAATTCGCTCTGGTAAAGTGGCTGATTGACAGTCCGTTCAAGGCATAATGGTTGAATTACTTTCTCCGCCTTTTCATAATTCGCGTTTCTAAAGTGGACTCTTCCACTATCCGCGATTTTTTCCATCTCATTTAGTTCGGATTGACTCTTGTAAACTATTTTAGAGGTGGAACATCCGGCAAGCAGAATAACACATATTAAACACAATAGCTCTCTTTTCATTTTTTTACCTGTGTATCAAATCATTGTTAATCTTCTGAAATGATTATCTGATACCCTCCAGCTCCTTTTACTGGCGAAATAAAACTTAAATCTTGTGTTTTTCCGCGTTTTATGAATACAGCCTGCTTGTTTGTTTTGAAAATCGGCGCTGACCTGGTGCTTTGTCCTTTCAGCGGTTCTTTGTAAAATACCGCCTGCACATAGATTGTAAAATCCTCACTACCCATATCCCACCAGTGATTTCCGCTGACATTTTTAATTCCGAGTTTAATCTCCGGCAACCCGCCTGCATTTTGGGTCATGTTGCAATAGGTAATCCGCAGATAATCCGCGGCTGAGCGAGTTCCAAACAGAACATATCGATCAGGACGGACAACGACGACACTGCCTTCAGCAGCAAGATCGCTTGCGGACTCCGGTTCCAGATTATATGTGGATTTGCAACCGCATAGTGATATCAGTGTCAACATTATAAAAAATAGTAATTTGTTTTTCATTAATAACAGTCTCCTTTTTATTGATAAACAATTCCGGTTACAGATGCTTTTTTGACTTCGTAGCCATCTTCCCATAACACTTCATTGGATTCAGGGGCTATCAATTGCATTGTAATTAACAGGTAGTCGGCGATTTTGCCGCTCTGTTTTTTGGTCATGCTGGTTATTTCACCGGACAAAATCAAGTTTGATTTTGCGGTTCCATCGGTAATTTTCTTTTCAATTACAAATAGTTTTTCAAAAACAACAAGTTTATCTTTTGCGTTTACCACCAGCAAGTTAAGTTTTTTTGTCACGTTCGGCTCTGCCCGCAGATTTGCCGAAGCTTGGATTTGTCTAAAAAGTTCAGGCTTATGAAGAAAAATCTCCTTGTTGACCAGATTTATTTGAACACCGCTGTTTTTTGTTGCAGCTGTGCGTTCATAGACTTCCAAACTCTTGCCTTCTTTAATGCGTTTGTTCATCACCTTTATATAATCGACCAGATTGACGATACCTTCTTTTTTTATGCTGTCAGCGATAAACTGTCCCGTGAGCAAGTAATCCGCCTTGTTGACGGTTCCCGGCATAGTAAAGACTACTTTCCCTTTTGATTTCCCGGCAATTTTGCTTCTCAGGGTCGCTATCATGCTGTCCGCATTCATGCCGACAAGATTTGTACTCAAAACAGGAATAGTGGCAAGGCGTAACTGCTTTTTACTACTGGTTACAATATATGACTGGACAAATTGTTTGGCAATGTCATTCAAGCTTGCCTCGACGTGATTTTCCCGGCGATTTTTCAATATTCTATGCCGTGTTTTGCGAGCGTTATTTTGCGAGAAGAAACGAATTTTTCCTTTAGAATAACGGTTTAAATCAAGTCTCAATTTTTTCATGAAAATATTTGTATTTACAATAAACCGCGAACTGTTTTTCATTGGGGATATGGCAATTCGTGTTACGCTGTTACTATTTGCAATATCAGGTAGCGACAAAATAGCCGGACACATCTTCTGCGCCACTGTTCTTACCTCATTGCTTCCGATTCCTCCTTCAATTACTTCAGAATCAATATCAACGATACCATGACTGGATACTTGAGGGGTAGAACATCCTGAAAAAATAACCACCAATGCGCTCGTGGATAAAATCAACATTAATTTACAGCTCATAGAAACCTCTTGTTATATTATGATACATATTAATTAATATCAATTTACCCCAATCCAAAAACTTTGTCAAATGAAAAAGGAAGATTATTTAGGTAATTGTAAAAGTTTAACCTATGATTTACTGCCTTTCAGGCTTCCTATTATCAATACTAATAAAATGATGATAATTACTGCTCCGTTCACATAGAGAATTACTCCTGAATTATTTCAAGGCGAAAAAACAGTTCAATAGTGGAATTGTGGAGGGCTTGAACAGGAAAATAAATCTGACAGTCAGAAAAGCATTCGGTTATCGCTCGTTCAAAGTTATAGAAATAGCCTTATATCATCAACTTGGAGACCTGCCGGAACCAGAATTCACCCATGAATTCTGGTGAAGAAGCTGTTTCTGTTTTATATTAACAATGTTTCCATCGCTTTTGCGAATACGTCACACTTGACGACCTGCCGTTTTACCAAACGAGCTCCGTTCCGAAAAGACAAATTTTACTTATCATTCCTCCCCAGAGGGGACATATGATTCGTTTTATCTGATTTTTGATATTGTATTTCTAAATTACATAATTTTACTTTCCTGCTGTTACCATAAATAATCCGTTTGGTTTTATCCGCTTTTTACATTATTTCCCAGACGCAATCATTTTCGTAGAACTGGAATTCGACATCGAAAAATGCTGCCGAGAGCATGGACGAAAAACGCCTAAAACCCGGGTTTTCGCTTATCTCATGGCTGGTCTCTATCATCGGGATTCCGCATTCCGCCGCGAAACGGAATCCGTAGTTGTCCGTCTCCCCGGCAATGAAGACATCACAACCGTGTTCAAGAAGCCGCTGCTGATAATCGACATTGACAAAAAGCCCCATGCCGCCCCACGGCAGTCCGACCCGATGAACCATCCGGTCCATATCACCAGCGGAAGCAATCCGTAAACCGGACATACCCGTGCGTTCTTTTACGCTCTTTGCCAATTCGCGAAGCGGTGTCGGTGATATCTCATATATCTTAAGGTATTGTTCATCTGAAAAGACCTCGTTCTCGAGACCCAATACTTTCGCAAATAAATCAAGAATACATATCTCATCGGCTGAACCGTGAATACGCACCAGATTGAGATCGTACTGTTCGAGCAGAGAACGGCGCTGTCGGTTAACTTGCCAATCTTCCCAGTCCGCCGGAGGATCGGGAGCTATCACCACATCATACGGATAATAGAGGCTTTCGTGGACAATCAGAAGTTCATGTCTGGCTTCTCCGGCAGCGCGGATTGCGTCGGGCGTTGCCATCCATGCCACGGTTGCCCCTTTGACTATCTGCTCTCCATTACCGTGATGAATCCCTTCGTCGCGATTCAGACTGTGCCCGGTCCGGTTTTCAACATATTTTGTAACATCCTGTACAATCATGAACTTTATTCCTTATAAAATTTTATTTTCCATTTCCTCCCACGGGAAATATTTGGACACACCGAACAGCGGCGCGAGCTCCCGGAAAAACGCAAGATGCCCGATATAACCTGGATGGATAGCGTCTCCCATCCTTATCCAAAGTCCCTGGGAATCAGCAACCGGATGTTTAACAGTATATTTTTTCTCCGTCCAGAGCGTATAATGATCAACGCAGGCGCAATCAAGTTCATCTGCGAGTTTCACCAGAACCGCTGAATATTTCAGGAGTGGGCGGTTCGGGGATTCCCAACACTGCCCGGCCCGACAGTTTTCCGGTAGCGATACGCCATGCGTCGGAACAACCGGGTTCGGGGTGCGAATAAGTATCTCGCTGCCGCAGCGTTCGCGGATAAGCGCGATTGTCCTGCGGACGTTTTTCTGGAATTCCGGCAGTTTCTCCAAGCCGTCTCCGGCATCATTCATGCCGAAAGCAATTATTACCAGATCCGGTTCATAACGTAGAACGTCGCGTTCGATACGAGTCAGCGCCTCCGCGTATGACGAGGCGCATTTCCCGGAATTTATGAGTGTACAGACGCCATTACCGTAAGCTTCAAAGACGGCTTCTTCCAGCAACCCAACCCAGTTCAATCGGTCTCGCGTATGAAACGTCACTTCAGTTATCGAATCGCCTAATGCGACGATGGTGCAATGTTCACCGTTTTTAAGTTTTCCAATCGTCCTTGCCAAGCTGTTCATTTTTTATGGTTCCTATTTATAAAATTGTTTATCTAATGAGCCAATTTCAAAACTATTGGCTTCCTTTAGTTAAAAATTTAATTTTACACGCGTCAAAACAATTTTAACACGTCCGATGCGGTCTGAACCACATGCATGTGGTTAGGTCCCACCAAAATCCTGTTTTTTTGTATTGACCTCCTGTGAAACTCCGCCGTCCGCAAGTGACAAATGCAATTTATAAGCACACCAGTATTCGGACTTAGGATCCACTCAAAAATAACTTGGATTTTCAAATTGCT
>DAOWBJ010000065.1 GCA_030634125.1 Victivallales bacterium | reverse complement strand
ATTTGCATCTGGTGTATGAAGGAGACTTGAATAAACTGTTGCGCAAAGATGGCGAGAGAGTTAGTTTTTGTGTCGGACCACACAGAGCGCGCAAAAACAGCGGCTGGAATTTCAGCTTTGAGAACCGCAAAAATATTCGTGACAGATTTCTTTCCATATCTATCGACCATCAGAAAATCAGCATCAGCAACGATCATATCGGCTCTATTCCAGTTTGCTATTCATTGCGAAAAAGTATATCAATTTCCAATATAGAACCCGTCGTTGTTCTGGACAGTGATTCTTCGTATGAGGATTTGTCTCCTGAAGCTGTTTACGGATTATTCCGCTACACTCATTTAATAGAAACAGAAACTTTTTACCGTCATATCAGGACGCAGGAGCCTGATTCAACATGTGTCTACACAAAAGAAACGCAAGAGCCGGCAGTAAAATATAATGAAACTATTACTCCGTCAGAAGAACGCTTTGAGATGAAAAATTCGGATGTTATTGCGGAATTGTTTGAGATTAACCGGAAACTGGTTCAGGAAACGCTTTCTGATGCGGAAGATATAATTCTGCCATTGTCATCAGGTTATGATTCAAGGATGATTCTGGCGGCAGCGGTTGGAGATAAGGACATCAAATCAAGGCTCAGGTGTTATACCTATGCGCCCAACATGTCGCTTGAGAGCCGTCCGGCTAAGGAGCTTTGTAAAATATCAGGTGTGAATTGGAAAAAGGTACAGCTTCCGGTTGATTCTTTTAATATGCGGCGGCTTGAACAAACACTGGGTATTTTCGGCAGCTGGCTTCACGTTCACGGCAAATACCAATTGGATTTCATTGATCAGATCAAGCATACTTTCAGCCCGGGGCAATCAGTTATCGCTTCAGGATTTATGACTGGAGTTGCCACTGGCAGTTCGTTTGTATGTGATTTGAATATCAATAGTAATGAACCGGTTCTTACTGATGCAATGGATATGTTTGGAGTAAGCAAGTACATCACAGATGACTATTTGTTCGCGCACTCAAGGGAATTACATCATGGTATGAAATGTAAAGTGGAGTCGGGATTTCGTAAATCATTCGACCGGTTTAACGGTCTGGCAAATCAGAAAATGATAATGTTTGACGTCTGGGCTCGGCAACGCAATTTTTACTCATATCAGCCCAGTGTCATGGAATGGGAAATCCCGTATATCGGACCACATGTCGCTCCGGAATTTCTAAATTTCACCCTTTCCCTCCCCCCCCAAATGTTGAGACAAAGAAAAGGTGTTGAAATGATGTTGTCAAAATATTATCCTGCGATAAGCCGAGTCTCCTCAAACAGTAATTTGACAGTCAGAAATATTTCAAAACGCAGTATTGCCAGACCGCGTGAAGGTATACTGCATTATGCGCCCCTTCTCGTAAAATATTTTTTCAAACAGCCCTGGTTATTGCCTGTAAGTTATATTGCAGAAATGAAAACCCCCTCGACACCTGACTTACGAAATATCGGGAAAGACGGAGTTTTCCCGCTTTTTGACCTGAATGCTGAAAGCCGTGAGATATTCGACGGGTATTTTGATTTAAACGAGGTGAACAATCTTTTCTCCCTGGCAATGACTGGAGACGAACTTTCCAGCAAACGCCTGACGATACTGGAAACCCTGGCTTATGCTTTAAAAATGTTGGAGAAATAATACTTGCAATCACTATAATTCTGTTGTATATTCCCCGTTCGCCGTAACTTGCGCTTAGATGATAATATAAATTTACAGGTAAAAATATGTTCAGAAAAGAAATTAAAGTAACAGACTGCACCTTGCGTGATGGCGGTTTGATAAATAAATGGCAGTTTTCTCACGAATTGGTTCGTGATGTATTTCTCGCCGTAAATCAGTCCGGTGTGGATTATATGGAACTGGGCTATCGGGCGTCAAAAAAAATGTTTGATCCCAAAGAGTACGGCCCGTGGCGTTTTACTACCGATGAAGATGTCCGCAAAATAATTCAAGACGCACCGGTAAATATGAAACTCGGCGTGATGGTTGATATCGGCCGTGTTGAAGAAGACGACATCGCCCCATGCGAAGAAAGCCCTCTGGATTTCATCAGGGTTGCCACATATATCCATGACGTTGACAAAGCTATAGCCCTGGCGAATCATGTTGATTCAAAAGGTTATGAGCCATTTATTAATATCATGGCGATTTCCACCGCTAACGAATTTGAGCTCGCTCAAGCATTGCAGCAGATTGACGCCGAAACTAATGTTACAGCGGTAAATATCGTTGACAGCTTTGGTTTCCTCTTCTCGGAAAGCACACATCATCTGGTAAAAATATTCCAGAATAACCTGAAAACTAAAGGCGTTGGAATCCATGCTCACAATAATCAGCAGCTTGGTTTCGCCAATACTATTGAAGCCATCCGTAAAGGCGCGAACTACCTTGACGCGACTGTTTCAGGTATCGGTCGCGGAGCGGGCAATTGTCCTTTGGAACTTCTTTTGAGCTTCCTGAAAAACCCGAAATTCAATATCGAACCAGTACTTCAAGTTCTTGAAGACGTATTCCTTGATCTTCGTAAGGAAATTGAGTGGGGTTACTTGATTCCGTATATGATTACAGGAACTCTCAACGAACATCCCCGTACAGCCATAGCATTGCGTCAAGACCCAAAAAACAAAGACAAATACGCTGAATTCTATCGCACAATGACAACTCCAGAATGTTTTTCCGATGAATAAATATCCTTATTTTAGTTGGAGGTCTGAAATGAAAAAAATTGCTTTGTCAATTCTTATTCTCGCATTCTTTGCTTCAATAGCTTATGCTAAAAACGGCACGGTTACGGTTAAAATTACAGGAATAGAGAAAATCAAAGGACATATTTTAATCGGATTGTTCAACAAGGCGAAAGGCTATCCCGACATCGGCAAAGAATACAAAGGGATAACAATTAAAGTAACAAAGAAAAGCATTTCACATACATTTGTAGATGTTCCGCCCGGAGATTACGCAATAGCCGTAGTTCACGACATTAATAAAAATGGCGCGGTTGACTACAATTTTATCGGAATGCCACTGGAAATGTATGCTTTTTCAGGAAATTCAGGATGCATCGGCAAGCCTCCTTTCAAAAAAGCTAAATTCAAACTGAAAGACAAATATACAGTAAAACTAAAGTTGAAATAGGATATAAATAATATGAAAGTTCTTGTTTGCGGTGGAGCGGGTTATATTGGCAGTGCCTGTAGTGAATATTTATTGGATAAGGGCTACGAAGTAAGCGTTTTTGATTCACTGGTTACCGGACATCGTAAGGCTGTTGATCCGCGCGCTGAATTCATTGAAGGCGATCTCGGCGACCGGGATTTCATTATTGAGGTTTGCGAAAAAGGCAGCTTTGACGCGATTATGCATTTCGCGGCTTTTTCGCTGGTCGGCGAATCCATGAAAGACCCTTCAAAATATTTCCGCAACAACCTCGCCAACGGTATCAATCTCGCAGACGCCGCCGTCGCGGGAAATGTTAAAACTATTGTATTTTCCAGTACAGCGGCGACTTTTGGAGAACCAGAAGAAAGCCCGATTCGAGAAACTACTACTCAAAATCCAATTAATCCTTACGGGGAATCAAAACTTTGTTTCGAGAAAGTCCTCAAATGGTACAGCAAAATACACGGCATCAAATACGCCGCTTTACGCTACTTTAACGCCGCCGGAGCTTCCGAAAACTTTGGTGAAGACCACAATCCTGAAACACATCTCATCCCGATCATCCTGCAGGCAGCTCAAGGCAAACGCGATAAAATTATGATTTTTGGTGATGATTACAATACCCCGGACGGCACTTGCGTGCGGGACTATATCCATATTCTGGATTTGGCGCAGGCTCACATGCTCGCGCTTGACGCTCCGCACAGCGGTCACTACAATCTTGGCACCGGCAACGGCTTAAGCGTGAAGGAAATCGTCGAAGCCGCCCGTGAAGTTACCGGGCATCCGATTCCCGCCGAAATCGCGCCGCGCCGCAGCGGTGATCCCGACCGCCTGATCGCCTGTTCAGATCTGGCGCGTGAAGCTCTCGGCTGGAAACCGCAGTTCGAAAACGCTCATGACATCATATCTTCAGCCTGGAAATGGATTCAAAAAAATCCAAGCGGCTACAACGATAAATAGTATTATACCTGAATTCGTGAAAAATTCAGTTATTTTTTTATTCATTTAACTTGTTCTGTTTCTTGAATATTGAGATTTTGCAATTATTGTGTTATGATGGGGAAAAGATAAATATTTCCCCATAATAAAATATCGCAGGGGTAAAAAATGATTGAAAGTACTGAAGGCAACGGACATAACCATAAAATACTGCGTTTACCCACCATTAAACGTCTGCCTACATATTTGCATATTTTAAAACGCCTGCAGGCAGAAGGTGAAGAATACGTTTCCACCACCGCGCTTATTAATGAACTCGACTTCAAGCCTATCCTGGTACGAAAAGACTTGGTGCTTATGGGTATCCCAGGCAAACCTCGTACCGGATACTGCTTAAAAGATATTATACAAGCTATAGAAAAATTTCTTGGCTGGAATAATGTTGATGAAGCTTTTTTGATTGGAACCGGTGCGCTGGGTTCAGCATTGCTGGGACATAAACCCTTTGAAGAAAACGGGTTAAAGATTGTCGCCGGTTTTGATATTGATCCTGAACGGGTTGGTAAAGTTATTCACGGCAAGAAAATATTTCACCTGTCAAAATTAAAAGAATTAGCTCATCGCATGGGCGTGAAAGTCGGAATCATTACCGTTCCATGGCAATCGGCTCAGGAAGTCGCTGATGTTTTGATAGAAGCCGGAATAGTGGGGATATGGAATTTTTCAATGCTTAAATTAAAAACTCCTCCCGAAGTCGTCTGTCATAATGAAAATCTCTCTGGTGGTTTAGCTGTTTTTTCAGTTAAATTACAACAAAGACGAGAAAATCTGCTTTAAGTGCTGATTCCCGGTTACCCCGAAGTTTTATTTAATTACAACACCCAAATCATCTCTTACAACTTATGCTGAAAAAAGAATTAAAAAAAATAATTGAATCAATAGTAAGTCACGAAAAAAGATACAGCAAAGACGCTTATAAATTTGTCAATGCCGCTGTCAACTACACTGTCGCGGAAAAAAATGCCAAAGGTCATGTTGCCGCTCACGAGCTTCTCTACGGGATTTCTGAATTCGCGCTGAAAGAATATAGTATATTCTACGAAGAGATTTTCAAATCCTGGGGAGTCAATACAGCCGCCGACATCGGCAATATCGTATTTTCACTAATAGAACAAAAAGCGTTAGGCGCAAGTCCTGAAGATTCCATTGAGGATTTCAACACAGATTTTGACTTATTCGAGCCGGCGCATTCCACACAATCTGTACAATACGAACAAAACATTAAGGTTCCAAAAATTGACTAAACAAGATACTAATCCGTTTAAGGGCAATTATTTTTCTCGTATCAATAGCTTTTCGCTGGATAACGGCTTACGTATTTTTGTCAATCCCAAACACGACGCGCCTACTGTTTCGCTTCAATGCTTCGTCGCCACCGGCAGTGTTCATGAAGCTGACTTCCTGGGCTGCGGCCTGTCGCATTTTCTTGAACACATGTTATTTCAGGGCTGCGAAGGCTATCCCGGGCAAACGGCGGCTGATACAGTCAATCGTCTTGGCGGCAGCGCAAACGCTTATACATCATACGATCACACCGTATATTATCTGAATCTGCCGTCCGAACATACCGGGACCGGCATCGATATACTCGCTAAAATGCTTAGCACTCCCGAATTTCCCGAAGCAAAGTTTTTGTCTGAAAAAGATGTGATTTTGCGGGAACGCGACATGGGGCGCGACCGTCCCGAATACATGCTGGGCGAAAAACTATGGAAAACAGTTTTTCTAAAACACCCTGTACGTCACCCGATTATCGGTTATCACGAGAAAATCGAGCAAGTCAGCCGCGATATAATGTTTCAATATTATCAACAACGCTATTCTCCGGAACGCACATTTTTCGTAATTTCCGGTGATGTCGAAACTCAAGCGGTACTCGAAATGCTGGATAAACGTCTTTCATCCTGGCGGCACGGCAATATCTATGAGCCGCCGCTCCCTGAAGAACCCGTGCAAATAGGATTACGCTCAAATAATTGTTTCTTCGAAGACCCGCTGGCAAGACTTGCTGTTGCCTCCAGAATCCCTTCGGCAGCTCATTCCGACATAGCTTCTCTGGATCTGATTTCAGCGATACTCGGTCAAGGCAAAAGTGCCCGTTTGATCAAGACATTACAGAATGAAAAAGAATTAGCAATCGGCGTAGGAGCATTTACTTACGCGCCCAATTTCAGTGGAGTGTCGGCGATTTCCGCCACAACCACCCCTGGCAAACTACCGGCTCTGGAGACGGCACTGCTCAGTGAGCTGCAAAAACTTCGCGAAAATGGCGTTACAGCCGAAGAGCTTGAACGGGAAAAAAATCAGCACATGGCTGACTACATCCGGGTTCTCAGGTCAAATAATGGTATTGCCGGTATTATCGGCGATGCTGTCCTGGCATACGGCGATCCCGGAATGGCGGATCATTATGTTCAATTACTTAATCAGGTTACCCCTGAAAATATTAAAGAAACAGCCAATAAATATTTTGCCGTAGAACAATTAAATATTGTAAGGCAAATATCTCCAAAAGACGCTGAAAGCAAAAAAATCAATAAACAGGCGTTAAAACAGAAAATGGCAAAAAAATCTGTTTTGAAATCAAAAGCCAGATTAATAACTTTATCAGACAACAGTTTTCCGCTAGTCGATATTTGTTTAATATCGCTCGGAGGAAATGTAATGGAGACAGCGAAAAACGCGGGAATCTCACGCCTGACGGCAAAACTGTTGTCCACCGGCACCCAAAACCGCAGTGAAGAAAAATTCAATGCTGTTATTGATGATAACGCGATAGATTTCAGGGTAAATGCCGGAAACAATACATTTTTCATAAAACTCAACTGCATGCGCGACAAACTGGATATTGCCGTCGAATTGCTCAAAGAAGTATTCTCCGAAGTTGCTTTTAAACAAAAACAATTTTCCCGCGAACAACACAATACACTGCAAATGCTCAAAACCAGGGCTCAGGATCCAAACGGCGCGGCGGTTGATAAAATGTACGAACTACTTTACAGCGGTCATCCCCACGCCCTGCCCCGCGACGGGAACCTGGAATCAATCAGCAAACTTACACCAAAAAAACTGGAAGAGTTCTACAGCAAGCAATTTGTCGCCTCGAAAACTGTTATCGGCATAGCGGGCGATATCAGTACTAAAGACGCCTTAACTGTTGCTGAAAGTCTTGATAAAGCTATTTCGTGGAATAAAATGCCGGCAGAAAATCTGCCCGCGACGCCGGTATTTCCTAAAAAAGATGTTAAAGCTGAAATCGAATTACCGCGCGATCAAATCAAAGTCATTTATGCTGTCCCCACTTGTGATTATCATTCGCCTGACCGCTTCGCCTTTGATGTCCTGCAGCAGTCACTAAACGGTTTGTCCTCAAAACTGTTCAAAGATATTCGCGAAGACAAAGGCCTGGCATACAGTACAGGCGCAATGTTTGGAAACGGACTTTATCCCGGCTTCGCCGCTTTTTACGCGGGCACAAGCAGCCAGTCGGTTCCGCAAGTGATTGAGCTTTTGAACGAAGAACGCGAACGCCTTGCCCAAAGCGGTCTGACTCAAGAGGAATTCGATGCCGCCAAGGCCAGAGTTTTATTTAATTATTCTTCTTTGATGAGCAACAACAACGCATTATTATTCAATTCCGTGCTCGAAGAATTTTACGACAATGGTTATGAAAAACCCTGGCATACT